>NZ_JBFULJ010000662.1:0-2161 GCF_056400385.1 Priestia sp. P5_B4 | reverse complement strand
GTTCTTCTACTATTGAATGCTGGGTGGGTGTATTATCAGCGCCATCACGGAGAGCAGCTAGACGGTAAAGCCGCATAAAAAAACCTTCCGTTTTAACGGAAGGTTTTTTTATTACCACAAGGGTTCTTCTTCGCTGCTTACTTCATAAGAAAGTGGCATCATAACAACCGCTGCTATGAAGAAAATAAGCTCCGCGACAACAATGGATGGAAAGGAAAAGTCAAATAGTGAGAGAATAAGCCAAATAATAAGGGGTGCAAATGAGTAGATTGATAATCGCTTTTGGGATTTTGCAGAGATATACTGTTGTTTGTCACAGTGTGGGCATTCTAAAACGTTTCTAAATGTTAACAGTTGTTTAAAGGTTGTCCTCCAGTTCCATTTATGATTACAATTTTGACAGGTGGCCATGGGCATCACGCTCCTAAAAAGATTTATGTACATATAAAGTATACGTACAAGTTGGTATAGAGTTTCATTTTTATGATTAAAAACGTTTTTACTATTATAACATAAAACAAAATAAAAGGCTTTTCACAAGAAAAAGCCTTTTATTTCAACGTTTATTTAGATACAGCTTCATTCGTTTGAGAAGTTGTTTTTACTTTTATAACCATAATAACAAAAGCTAGCAACCCAAGAATCGCCGCTACGAGAAAAGGAGCTTGAGGCGCTACGGCATTGCCGATAACTCCTGACAATAAAGGAGCAAACGCTGCGCCTAACCATCTTAAGAAATTATATCCTCCAGATGTAATTCCTCGTTCATAAGGAGATACTTCCATTACATGACTCGTAAATAATGCATTATTAAGTCCTGATACAAGACCTGCTGCCATGATTAAAACAATGCGCAACCATGTTGCATCAAAGGCAAATAAACAAATTAAAATAAGTGAAAAAATAATTAAGCTAACATGTAACACTTGTTTTGGTTGATATCTTTTTTCTAACTGATGTGCTAAAACCGCTGAGCCATAAGCTAAACATAATCCCCATCCAAAGAAAACAAAGCCAATTTGAAGAGCTCCGATCGATAGAATAAGCGGCGTATAAGCTAACACTGTAAAAAATCCGTAGTAATAARGCATGCCTGATACAGCGCCTTGAGTAAATGGTTTTAATTTATAAAGTTTTACCATGTCTTTAAAACCAGCTGCTTTACGAGCCTTAGTGCTTGCAGGCTGTTTAACAATTGTTAATACTAAAATAAAGGCGATAAAAATTAAAGCACTTGTACCGAAAAACGGCAATCTCCAAGAAGCATTTCCTAACACTCCTCCTACAAGCGGTCCTCCGGCCATTCCCAAACCAATTGCAGCTTCATATAATCCTACTGCTTTTTTTACTTCACCTGATAATGCAATAAGCAGCGTCATAGCTGTTGCAAAGAAAAACGAATTACCAAGTCCCCATCCTGCTCGGAAAATGGAAAGCTGAGGAATATTGTTAGAAAACCCGCATAGTGCTGCAAAAATCGTCACAATGATAAGTCCTGTTACCATCAAACGCTTGTCTCCTACACGTGATGCTAAGATGCCTGCTGGAATCATCATAATAGCCATCATTAACAAATAGGAAGTAAATAACATTTCTACTTGCCAATGAGAAGCTCCAATTTGCTTAGCAATCTCCGGTAAAATCGGATCTACTACCCCGATTCCCATAAATGCTAAAAAAGTAGCTACTACCGTAATAATTTGACCTAATCGGTTATTTGAATGCTGTCCTTCCACTCTTTCATCTCTCCTTTTGTTTTTGTTTTTTCATGTATTTCCATAGCAGATTCTCGCATTTCTTTTAATTCTGTTTTAAATGCCTGCATTTTAACCACTTTAAATTCAATCATCTTGATTTGATTTTCCAGTAAATTTTCTATTTTAGTTATCTCTTTCGCTGATAATCCTTGCTGCTCACTTCTTTCTTCAATCATTCTTTTGAGCGATATAAACTGCTGCAGCTCCTGTAAAGAAAAACCAAGAACTTCTTTTGCTTCTGCTACTTTTCTTAGTTCTTTTACCTCTTCTTCGGAATAAATCCGTGCATTTCCTTTTGTACGCTGCKGGGGCAAAATGAGTCCAATCTCTTCATAATACCGAAGGGCACGCTTAGTCAAACCGGTCATTTTCGTCACGTCATCGATTAAATACATGCTTTCCCC
>NZ_JBFULJ010000661.1:0-2162 GCF_056400385.1 Priestia sp. P5_B4 | reverse complement strand
TGATTGAATCATAAAAAGAGCCTTCTCTATGCGTTACAAGGAGAAGGCTCTTTTTAAGTGTTCATATTTTGCGCAGAAGTTAATGTAGCACCTGCTGTTTATTTACTTTATTTTTCTGTTTGCTCTGTATTCCACCATAATGAATCTTTTGGATTTTCAACCGCTTCATTGTATTCAGATTTAGAAGCAACCGTTGGGTATGAACCTTTGAGTGATTTTCCTGCTGTGTTCGCAAACAAGAATAAAATCACGAAAAATCCGATGATGCTCACGATGGTTAAATAAAACGCTGGAGCCAAGTGATTGCCTGTTGCATGAACTAACCATGTCGCAACTAACGGCGTCGTTCCTCCAAAGATAGACACTGAAACATTAAACGTGATCGCTAATGTTCGGTAGCGAATATCTGTGTAGAACATTGTTGGCAGCGTCCCTGGCATTGTTCCTTCATATGTAGCAAGGAAGATACCTAGAATAAGAATACCGATTGAAACAAAGACTAAACCATTTAAGTTAATTAAATAGAACGAAAAGGCTGACAGTAAGCTTAATCCGCCTAAACCGATTAAGAAAACTTTCTTGTTTCCGATTTTGTCGCTCAGTTTTCCAAACATAAGAGCAAGCGGCACCATTAAAATCATAACTGCCGTAATTAATACCGTACCAACTGTGTTTGATAAACCAATAATTTCATTCAAATAAGAAGGCATGTACGATAATAGCATATAGTTTGTAATGTTAAAGAAAGCCACGGCTACGAAACAAACAAACACATCTTTTTTGTGATTTTTTAAAATAGAGAGGAAGCTTTCTTCTTCAACTTCGTCTTCGTTGGAAAGTTCATTTTCAAAAATAGGTGTTTCCCCTAAACTTCTTCGTAAATAAAAACCAATAAGTCCTAAAGGCAATCCTAATAAGAAGGGAATTCTCCAGCCCCATGAGGCCATTTGTTTATCCGACAAAATAAAAAATAGTAAGCTAGCTAGCAGTGAAGCAAGAATATAACCAACAAGTGTACCGATTTCTAGTCCACTTCCAAGCACATTTCGCTTGTTATCTGGAGACGATTCTGCAATATACACCATCGCACCAGCATATTCACCACCAGTTGAAAAACCTTGAATGATTCGTGCAATTAATAAAAGGATGGGTGCCCATATACCGATTTGATCATATGTAGGTAACAACCCAATGAGTAATGTGGAAAAGGCCATTAAAATAATGGTAGTGGTTAAAACGACTTTCCTTCCTAACTTGTCCCCAATTCTACCGAATATAACACCGCCTAATGGACGCATTAAAAAGGCAATCGCAAATGTGGCAAATGTGAACACTAATTTGAGCTGATCATTTTCAACTGCACTAAAAAAGTTTTGACTAATAATTACGGCTAAATATGAATACAAGCCAAAGTCAAACCATTCCATCGCGTTTCCTACTCCTGTAGCAAAGACGCTTTTTTTAGCTTTGTCAATATCTACGACGTTAATTTTTTTCTTATTAAACTTCATTTCATTACGTCACCTCCGCGGTATACGATTATACAAGACTGAGTAGTAAAGTCAAATTTGACTTACTGTATTTCACACTTAAATGTGTTGTAACTCTCTTTATTTTTAAGTAAAAAACAAAAACTATTCATGTGATGTTAAATATTAAAAAAGGTTATGGCTAAAGGGATTGAAGCCAAAAAATGCTGAGGAAGGAACGCTAACAAATAAATGAATTAAAACCAAAATAAACTTTTTTTATTTCAACGTACAATTCATTGCTATTTAAAAAACGATTTTCGCCTAAAATAGGGATCGTTTTCGATGGAATTACAGTCGCTAAAATAGTAACTTGTCGTTAAAGAGAGCGCCTCTGGTTTACAATTTTATTGGTATCAATTCCCACTCAGGTTATCTGACAATTATTGTTACAACCCATTAGATATAAGCTTTATTTTGTAATAGATACACTGTTTCTATTACAAAAATTATGTAGCCTTAAAAATAAATATAAAGCTCGTTCTAACAAGTGAAGCAATGGATGATTCGGTCCATAGAATAAAACTTTAAGAGTTGGCTGGGGTCGAGGGATAAAAATTCAACTCCTTTCTCCGTATAATCGTTCGTGGCTTCAAGTAAGTTTTCTACATGTAAAAGCAAGCTGGTTTACAG
>NZ_JBFULJ010000660.1:0-2168 GCF_056400385.1 Priestia sp. P5_B4 | reverse complement strand
ATCTTCTCCTTTATCCACTACTAAGGTATGGATATCACCTGGTGGTTCATAAACAAAAGTACCTGGCTTGGCTACCCAATCTCTTTCTAAATATCTCCAGGTTCCTTGGAGGGTGTAGGCCAACACAGTCCCCCCCGTATGCCGGTGTCGTGCGTTTCCTTTACCTGCTTTAAATTTTGAAATATGAATCCAGTTACCTGTTGTTAAATCRAATCGGACCGGCTTAAACCAGACACCGTCTGCTTCCGTAAAAGTTGGTACCCAAGGGATTTCATTCACATCAATAGCTTGATCTGGTAAATTATATTTCTCCGTAAACGCATTTAAATCTAATGTTGTTGACACATTTATTCCTCCTAATTAATCACATTTTGACAATATGTTTTGTCATTTATTAAGAGTGCAATATTCATGCCATCTTTTAAAGCGCTTTCTTTATAACTAACGTGATTAATTTTACTTATAAATAATTATTAACAAAATCCATGTAATATTGCTGTTAATACTTACTTAGTCCGATTAAAAAATCTATCTTTAATGGAGATATAATGATCTTTATATTTTATTTGACTTAAATTACTAAGGGATTTAATCTGTGCAATCATGCACAGATTTGCATTTTTGCACACAATATACATAATTAAAGCCTTTAATGGATTAATTATAGGTATTAAAAAATTATTATAAGGAAACTATATTTTTAAAAAGTTAGTATTTAAATATTCCATCAAAAGATAAAGTATTTATTTACTTAGTAAGATTGAGCCCTATTTTTTTAGCCTTGCGAACTAAGGTTGTTCGATGCATACCCAATCGATCAGCTACAAGACTAACCTCTCCAAGCTCTTCCCACACTGCTTTAATAACTTGAAATTCAATATCTTTAACGATATCATCGAGTTTTTTGAGTTTTTTGATATCTTTAGACATAGTTGAGTTTTTCGAATCATGTACATAGTCAGGCAAATCATGTACGTCAATCGTATTACCATCACAAAGGACCACTAACTGCTCTATTAAATACTGCAATTCCCTTACATTCCCTGGCCATTCATAATTCTCTAACGCTAAGTAAACTCCCTTCGATAAATGAACTGAACTTTTATATTGATCATTATACTTATTAAGAAAATAATTCGTTAATACATAAATATCTTCTTTATAATCTCGTAGAGATGGAAGTTTAATGGGCACTACTGATAAACGATAATAAAGATCCTCTCTAAACTTTTTTTCGGCAATTAGTTGTTTGAGATTCTGATGTGTTGCTGCAATAACTCTAACATCTACTTCATTTGAATTATTTCCCCCGACCCGTCTAACTTTTTTATCTTGTAAAAAAGTTAGAAGCTTAACCTGTAAATGTAACGGTAATTCCCCAATTTCATCAAGAAATATTGTTCCTTCGTGAGCAATCTCTAGTAACCCTGCTTTCCCGCCCCGTACAGCACCTGTAAACGCTCCATTTGCATAGCCAAACAATTCGGATTCAATCAACTGTTCCGGAAGAGCTCCACAGTTAATTTCTATAAAAGGCTTGGATGACCGACTGCTTAATTGATGGATCGCCTTAGCTACTACATTTTTTCCGCATCCAGTTTCGCCTAAAAGTAGGACTGTAGAATCAACGCCTGCAATTTTATTGATCTTTGTTTTAACGGTACGAATGGTGTGGCTATTGCCAATTAATCCTGGTACCTCAGCGATTTGAGAGCGAAGAACTTGTAATTCTACCTTTTGGTTATTGTTCATAATTTCTTGAGCTTTTAAAGATTCTCTTAATCGATTCAGTTCAGTCATATCATAGACCGTGTTAAACATTTTCACTAAATCCCCATCTTTATTAAAAATAGGATTTCCAGTTACTAACCATAGTTGATCTCCATCTTTAATTTTTTGTAACATAGAAACTGTTTTTTTGTTTTCAAGTACTTTTAATGTAATGGAATTGTCAAAATACCCTCTATAGACTAACTCAGATACATGACGTCCAATAACCTCTTCTTTGTGTATTCCAGTCATTTGAGAATATTTATTGTTAATTCGAAGAGTAAACCCCTTTTCATCTGTGATATATATGCCATCATGAACAGAATCGATTATCATATCCATTTCATTAATTTGAGTTGTAGATTTCTCCAGTCTACTTTGATAGACGTATAAAGGCT
>NZ_JBFULJ010000659.1:0-2173 GCF_056400385.1 Priestia sp. P5_B4 | reverse complement strand
GTACTATTGTCTGCGATGATGATTTTACCCCTATACTTACAAACATCACTAGCTTTATCAACCTTTGCTGCTGGCCTAATGCTTCTTCCTGGAGGAGTGATTAACGGAATTCTTTCACCGGTTATGGGCRGGTTATTTGACCGTTTTGGCCCTAAATGGTTAGTTATCCCTGGACTTGTGATTGTAGCCGGCACCATGTATGGTTTCTCAACCGTAACGCTAGAAACATCAACAGGATTTATCGTTGCTCTGCACATTGCGCTTATGATCGCCATTTCGATGATTATGATGCCAGCTCAAACAAATGGATTAAACCAGCTTCCACCTGAGCTGTATCCGCATGGAACGGCGATTATGAACACCTTACAGCAGGTTTCTGGCGCAATTGGAACAGCTGTTGGAATTTCTATTCTGTCATCGGGTTCAAGAAGCTTCCTTGAGACGGTATCAAATAAAATGGATCCATTAAACCAGGTTCTTGCCTTCACCAACGGTGTTCAGCATGCGTTCGTCTTTGCGATCATTGTTTCCATTGTTGGATTGGTTATCTCGTTCTTTATCAAGAGAGTCAATGTGGAACAAAAAGCACATTAATAAAAAACACAGACCATTGGATGGTCTGTGTTTTTTTTGTAATAGGCAGACACTATAAGAAGAACTAGATAAAGTACATTGAGGTGAGTTCATTTATGATATCAAGAAAACACTTAGGATTTAACCTATCTATATAAAGTAAAATTTAACAGGAGCGGATGGCCTATTGGTTTTGAAGGTGGACCGCTATAAAAAATAAAAGTAGAGAACGACATATCAGTTTGTAACTATATATTTAGGGAGAATTTTTCAAAAGCAGTTAAAGAGGGGAATGTACATTAAATGAGTAAATTCAGTGAAAAAAAGAAATTCAAAAAAGGATTCTCAGAAGAAGTAATTGACATAGCAGCGGTTACAGGTTCAGTAGGAATTGGTGCTGGAATGTCCCATGAAGAGACTTTATGGACAGCATCAATTGATTTAATTGCATGGAAAAGTTTAGATGAAAATAAAGCTGTAAAAAAAGAAGAGGTACCGCTTAGGTGGTTAGTTAACGAGGAAGAAGTAGAAAAAGCAATGTACTTACTGCAAAGTAACACGGTTATAAAGCTACAAGTACGTAGGGGAACGGATTCAATGATGCTTGTTAACATTCTGGAAACAGAGTATGAAGACGAAGAGCTAGAAACGATAGTAAAAGAATCAGTGAAGCCAATTTATTATCATGATGAAAAGCTTGGCAAGTTTACACTTGAAAAAGGTATTAAAGTTTTTGAAAGAAACCTTTCTTGGGCGAATGAACAGTGCGAGCTGTATTTTGATTGGCATGAAGATGAAAGTATGATGAAATCTGCGCTGAAGACAGCACATACACTTTTTGAGGAGCAGGATAAATGGAGCCCAAAAATTAGAATGTACGCCGCAGCGGAACTGACAGATTTAGCAAATGATTGGCTGCAGGAAGAGGATGAAATAGAGGAAATTACAAAAGACATGTTTATGGATTTTATGAGTTTAGATACTATATCCGTTTATTCAGAAGGAGACTTTGATTTTTACTTCTCTGATGGAGATATGTTTGCAGGGCATAGCATCATTGTAGAAGGAAATATAAATGGGACTTTTACTAGGGCTCAGATTGCAGGGTAAATAGATCAATTGAATGATAGCTGAAAAGCAATTATGTAGTTTAAGAGAAGGTTTTTACCCTTCTTTTTTTTATTTGATTTTATGTATAGGTTAAAAAATATTAATATTATTTAAATAAGAATTTATATTTTTAATTTATTTATTAAAATTATTTAATTTTATTGTTTTTAATATTGAATATTTGTTATATAATCAAATTAGCTAAAAGAAGGGGATTTGATTATGGCTTATAAAGTACTTACAAATTGTCCTGTCTGCAGTGAAACGTTAAAAATCACAAAGCTGCAGTGCAGACATTGTCACACGACGATTGAAAATGAGTTTGAATTATCTAAGCTGGCATCCTTATCAAGTGATCAGCTTCATTTTGTAGAAGTGTTTTTAACATGCAGAGGAAATATCAAAGAAGTGGAAAAGGAACTGGGAGTTTCGTATCCAACCGTCCGAGGCAAGCTTACTGACATCATTTCATCTCTTGGATATGTAGAAA
>NZ_JBFULJ010000658.1:0-2175 GCF_056400385.1 Priestia sp. P5_B4 | reverse complement strand
TGCACTATTTTTCCACCCGTATAACCAATTAATAATGGCAGTAAGTATGTAACCATTGGATCAACTAACTTGGCAAGGTTTCCATTAGGAAAAAAGCCGGTTGGTACGAAAAAGGCTGTAATTAATCCCCACGCAATAAATGCTCCTATGTTTGGCATAACCATTGAACTTAAAAAGTTACCAAACTTCTGTACAGATACTTTTATGTTTGCTTGAGCCATCTGTTCTCTTCCTCTCTATTTGTATTTAAATTTATATCAACAAATTATGTAACGCTTACATTTAGAATGTTAAGTTAAACCCCGGCTGTATACAATAAATAGAAGAACTAACCTTGTCTTACTCTATAAAGACACAGGTTTTATTGCAGGAATTAGATTTATTGAAAGAAGTATATATATGAATTAGTTCTTGTGTAATCATTCCTAAAAATTAATGAATTAATTTCAGGGCCTTAGTACTTCTATAAAGAATATTTATAAGGACTAGCATATGTATAAAAAGCTTCATATCCGATTAAAGGCACCCACGAGAGAACCCTTTTCCTGAAGGGTTCTTTTGTTTTCTTGGTTCCTGTAAGAGACATTATGGTGCGACAAGAAGTCGCTTTCTTACAGTGTAGCTGACGCTACTCATCTAGACGCAAAGATGATCTCCATCCGAAACGGCATGCTTGGTAACGAGTCTGTCGGTTGCATGAGGAAATGCGGAAACAGAGGACAAATGCATGGTCCAGAATACTGCTAGGAGAAGATAGGTATGGTAAACGAAAGTGAAGGTTTATAAGCTTCGTAACTCTTAGCTCAAGATAATGCATGGACTAGCTTGGGTCTTGGTAAGAGGAAAAGTAGAATCATAATGCTACTCTGATGCGTCCCGCATCTTACCCGGAGTAAAGAACCTACCTACCCCTATCGTATCTGTAGAAAGTGGAACTTGGTAAGCCCTATGTCATCTGCGTAAGCAGTAGGATGACTGCAAAGTCAAACGATGTGGCAGAGGGTATGGGATATGAGAAAAAGCGAAAGCCGTTACCCTGAAAAGGGACAGGAAATCAAGAACATTGTATAACTGGACGGATACTGTCGTCTTTACAGACAATGACAGGCTCGAAAGAGCGCCTACTTCTCATGGGTCTTCAACACGAAAATAAATTTGTGGCTATCTTCTAACGAAAAGGAGCGTGCTGTTATGAATACCTCTCTACGAGCGTCGGCGCACGTCTCGCATAAGGGTTGGTACTCTATTGATTGGAATACTATACAACAATATGTAACGAAGTTACGACAAAGAATTTATCGTGCCGAACAGCAAAATCAACGAAGAAGAGTAAGAAAACTTCAACGTTTACTCCTCCGGAGTAAAGCTAATTTACTACTCTCCATTCGCAGAGTGACGCAACAAAATACCGGCAAGCGAACACTTGGTATAGACGGCTATACGGCCTCACAACCAAACGAACGTATCAAACTATATCAAGAACTACTAAGATATAATGTTTTTCAGCATCGCCCAAAGCCAGCGAAACGAACGTTTATTGCTAAGAAGAATGGGAAATTAAGACCTCTCGGTATACCGACGATACGAGATCGAGTTTATCAAAATGTCGTAAAGAACGCACTAGAACCGCAATGGGAAGTCAGGTTCGAAGCCAGTTCCTACGGTTTCCGCCCTAAAAGAAGTACTCATGATGCCATTAGCAATCTCTTTAACAAGCTCAATACGAATAGTAAGAAAAAGTGGGTGTTTGAAGGAGATTTCCAAGGGTGTTTCGACCATCTCAACCATAATTGGATAAGTAAGCAAACGTCTATGTTTCCAGCAAACAAGCTGATTGGAAGATGGCTCAAGATGGGATATATGGAACAAGGTATATTTCACAACACAGTGGAAGGAAGTCCCCAAGGAAGTGTAGCTTCTCCCCTTCTAGCTAATATAGCGCTAGATGGAATGGAAAAAGAGATTGGTATCGTCTATAGAAAGACATACAAATCAAATGGAGGATATAAAATCGATCCCAAATGTAAAATAGGACGTATTCTTTACGCAGATGACTTCGTCATCGTAACGGAAACGAAGGAACAAGCTGAAAGTATGTATCAGAAACTCAATCCTTACTTACAAAAGCGAGGAATTAAATTGAGTGAAGATAAAACCAAAGTTACACATATCGAA
>NZ_JBFULJ010000657.1:0-2177 GCF_056400385.1 Priestia sp. P5_B4 | reverse complement strand
GCCTTCGGATTATTTTGGCTAGGTGTAGCTATGACATGGCTTATTCAGCTTGGAGCATTTGGGGAAGCGCTCGCAAAAGAAGCGGATCCGAAGCAGCTCGCATTTGCTTTTGTCGGCTACTTGATTTTCAGCGTTTTTATGACAGTTGGAGCAATGGGCACTCATAAAGTATTATTTATTATTTTTGTGTTAATTGATTTCTTATTCATTGGATTATCGCTAAGTACATTTGGTGTGGCATATGAATACACTCACTTACTAGCAGCAGTGTCAGAGCTATTAATTGCTCTGTTTTCATTCTATGGATCTGCAGCGGCTGTATTAAATACTCACTACGGTCGAGTTGTGCTTCCGGTGGGCAAGCCGTTTGGTGCATTTATCAAATAATCAAGACGTTAATTAAAAAGCGAAGTAGGGTTGAATTCTGTGTGATGCAGAGGTCAATCCTTTTTTGTTTGGGCATTTTTATATATAGTAGAAAGAGATAGTTATATGTAATAGAAGCTTTTAGAGAAAAAAGAAAATACATAATGAAAGGAAACGTTCCAATGATTATAAGACAAGTGGAGGAAAAAGATTTAAACCAATTAATTACGTTAGAAAACAAAGGCTTTACAACTGAAGAAGCTGCCTCAAAAGATGCATTTATCACGCGGATTAACACCATTCCTGATACGTTTATCATCGCTCAAGAAAATGAAGAAATAATCGGATATGTGAACGGTCCCGTCATTTCAGCTCCGTTTATTACGGATGATTTGTTTGAAAAAACGATTTCGAACCCTGAGGCAGGCGGTCATCAAAGCATTTTAGGTATCGTTGTAAATCCCAAGCATCATCACAAAGGAATTGCCAGTATGCTGCTAAGAGAGTTTGAAAAGCAAGCGCAGGACAAACAGCGCTTAACGGTTACTTTAACATGTAAAGAAGAATTGATTCCGTTTTACGAAAAAAACGGATATGTGAATCAAGGCGTTGCCGAGTCTCAGCATGCAGGCGTGCAGTGGTTTAATATGAGCAAGGAGCTTTAACAAACAATGAAATAGAAAAGCACAAGCTTCCTTTAAGGAGYTTGTGCTTTTTTATATTAATTTCTGTGTAGTTATTGTAAATATGTAAAAGTAAAGGTGGTATTTACATGAATAAGTACGGCTTTTTTTATTGAGAGGGTGCACAGGTGTTTAATCTATTTCGTTGCTTCTAGCKGKTGATTGGAGGGCAAGGCGAAGACTCCTGCGGGAAAAGCGGCACAGGTGAGACCCCGCAGGAGCGAAAGCGACGAGGAGGCTCAGCGCCCGCCCGCGGAAAGCGAGACCTTGCACGGAAATCAACAGCGGTGTAACAAGCGATTTATACTCAATCATTTCTCTCATTTTTTCGTCTTTAGATTGGATCAATCTCGTTATGTTTCAATCTCTTTTTTAAGTAGGTAAGAGACATTGATTTGTCAAACATATTTGACAGTAACAAGAAAAATAATATAAGATATGGATGTAAAAAGTTTTTTACATTTTAGAGATGAGTGATGAATGGTGGAAAATCGAATTAAAGAACTGCGTAAAAGCAAGCGAATGTCTCAGGATGAACTGGCAAAAGTATGCGGCGTATCGAGACAAACAATTAATGCAATTGAAAACAATAAGTATGATCCAAGCTTAACGCTAGCTTTTCAGCTGGCTGAGGAGTTGGGAGCAACAGTAGATGAGCTGTTTTTATTTCATAAATCAGGATGAGTTAGTTAAAAAGAGAAGGTAATGTGAAGTAGCGATGTTACTAGTAGAAGTTTTGACATTTCTGTACTATAAGCTAAAAGCACATAAGTAAACAGTAGATCAATATTACTTCTATCACTTTATAAAAAAGAGATTTACAGAGCAACGGTGGTGAAATGAATGAAAAATCGAGCTGCCGGAGTAGCTCTTACAAGTACGGGCATGTTACTGTTGATGGTAACGTTAGTACTTCCTGTTCCGGGAGTAACGTATAGTTTACTTGTAGGAAGCAGCGTTGTACTAAAGGGCTGCGGAACAGGAGGAATAAAAAGGTGTATCACGTGAATGCAGCGTGATGTAGAAAAGGAGGTTCCTTTTGAAAAAAAGAACGATTATTATAGCTGCACTTTTATTTATCGTCGTATTTTATTTTACATATACCGGGAAAGCCTATCAGTTAAAAGA
>NZ_JBFULJ010000656.1:0-2178 GCF_056400385.1 Priestia sp. P5_B4 | reverse complement strand
GAGATTACTCTCCTTGTTCAGCTATAGTCTTAATTAAAATTCTAATGATTTTGGGAGTCTCTTTTTACCAATACGTTATTTCCTAGAACAATCTTCAGAACACTTCCCGTACCATGTTTTAACCCCTTCAGAGTTGTCTACATTCTCAATAACTTTCCCACATACTTGACAAACGATAGTTCCCTGTTTTACATTAACCTGCTTATTCATTTCTATTTCCTCCTTTTTATTAGAAAAATTCGTTTGTATTCAAATACATTTTTTTAGAGATCAATCATTGTATATTAGAAAAGATATCCTTAAGCTAGAATGGTATCCAGTAAGCTGTATTTATCATCGTTACTAGATAACTTCGAATGAACTTTTTCAATATCTACATTAATTAAGTCATTTTCTTTGATTCCTACAGCTCTACCAGAATACCCTTTGAGTAATAATTCTACTGCTGTGATCCCCATTTTACTTGCTAATATACGATCAAATGCGGACGGCTGTCCTCCTCTTTGAATAAAACCCAATATACTTGTCCTGACGCTAATATCTAATCGATCCTCGACATATTTTTGCAGGTCTTGAATATCGTACATTTTTTCAGTAATCAGGATTAGGTTATCTTTTTTGCCGCTTTTCATTTTCTCGTTCAGTTTGGAACATATCTCTTCAAAACTTAATTTTCTCTCAGGTGTGGAGATAATTTCCCCTGCGCCTGCTAAAGCAGAGTACAGGGCTAAATCTCCGCAATATCTTCCCATAACTTCTACAATGGTAGTCTTTTCATGAGATAAATCTGTATCCTTAATTTTACCGAGGCATTCTAATATCGTATTTAATGTAGTATCAAATCCAATTGAATAATCTGTGTAAGATAAATCATTATCAATCGTTCCCGGTATACCAATGACATTTACACCTAATTGATGTAATTTTTGTGTTCCTTTAAAAGAGCCTTCACCGCCGATTACCACTAAATGATTAATTCCATAATCCTTTAATACACTTAAGGCTTTCATTCTGCCCGACTCTTTCATAAATTCTGCGCAGCGGGAGGTTTTTAAAAATGTCCCGCCTTTATCCGCAATGTAGTCTACATCCGTAGAGGTTAATCTATGAAGTTTACCTTCTATTAAACCTTGGTAACCACCCTCAATTCCCATTACCTCTATGTTATGATAGTTAGCTGTTTTTACTACTGCTCTAATAGCAGCATTCATTCCTGGAGCGTCTCCACCACTTGTTAAAACTCCTAGCTTCATCATTGCCATACACCCCTGTTATTCTTATCCATGTAAGAAAGTTGGCCGACAGTCTCTAGAAACTAATTGTCCGCCCCTCCTAGTAGTACAAATTTCTTTCAAACAAGAATCAACTAGTTTTTTCTAATCGATCAACTGTATTTTTTTTAATAGCTCTTCCTGATTGTTTTAATAAAAAAGCTACGATAAAGGACGCTACGAACATACTGACACCTAGAAATGTCATACTAGCATTAAAAGATCCGGTCATATCTTTAATATATCCCACGATGTACGGTCCGAAGAAACCACCTAGATTACCAATACTATTAATAAGGGCAATGGCACCTGCAGCAGCAGCTTCCGTTAAGAAAGACGGTGGAATTGCCCAAAACGGAGAATATGCTCCGAACGCTCCGCAAAGGCTGATCGTTAAGAATACAAATGATAAAACAATGTTCATATTTGCAACGTAGCTACTAATAATCAATGCCACGCCACTTGTTACTAAACAAGCAACTACGTGAAAGCGCCTTTCATTTTTCTTATCAGAGTGGTTACTAACCAACATCATGGTTACCATTGCACAAACATACATTAATCCTAAAATCCACCCCATAGCATGCGTACTAAGAGAAGTCGTTTTAGATAACCCTTCTGAAATTGTCGGTAAAAACATGACGATGCCATAGTAGCCAACCATCCAGAAAAAGTATCCTAAAGATAAGGTTAATACGTCACGATCTTTTAAGGCCTGAGCGAATGTATAGTGTTTGGCTTCTTGTTTTTCTAACTTTTCTTTTGTTGTAACGTCGATTAGCCATTTCTTCTCCTCGTTAGTCAGCCATTTTACATCCTCAAGCTTATCGTCAAGATAGAAGAAACATATCACACCTAAGATTAAAGCTGGAATGGCTGACTAACGAGGAGAAGAAATGGCTAATCG
>NZ_JBFULJ010000655.1:0-2179 GCF_056400385.1 Priestia sp. P5_B4 | reverse complement strand
ATATAACCTGTATGTAACGTATGTTGCCTTTTTCGTTTATTTCTAAACATATAGGCTCCAAACATAAAGCCTAGCATACTATAATAGCGGAACTTCAATTTAAAAAAGTTGAATTTTTCATTATGCACCGATGCAACATGGAGGTTACACTTATGACATTTATTTTATCATTCGTACCAATTGTTGTTCCTTTTGGTATTTTAATTAGCTTAATTGCTTTTACAGCTGCTTTTTTACAATCAAAAGAGCATCATAAAAAGCTCTAGCTTACAARAGCTAGAGCTTCTTTTTAAAAACGTCTATAGCGTTTAATCAATCCCACAATAATGGCAATTGCTAATAAAACAACTGAAATGATGACAGTAATGACAATTGGCTGATTTCCACTTTGCTTCACTGCAATGGCAATATAAGCCCAAATAAAAACAAGCGGATAAACAGCGTCTCGGTTTTTTAATGTAAACATGATGCCCAGCACAGCTCCTACCAGCAGCATAATAATCGTCCATGCTAACTCGTTTAAGCCAAGCAAGTGCTGTATTCCATTTGCTTGAAATACGACAAACACATTGACAATAGTCGCAACAGAAATCCATCCAAGATAAAGCGAAATCGGCAGACGCATAAACCATGTCGTCATTCGAGAATGCTGAATAATGGAATACACTATCATTAATGTGCCTAGAATAAAGAGCATAACTAAAAGAGATAACTTATAGTAATCGTTTTGGAAAATAAAGATCCACGCACTATTTAACAAACAGTTTAGAAAAAACCAAATGCCGATACGTGCATATATTTCCTTTTGATCTTCTCTTGCAAAAAATTGGCGTATAACCCAAATGGTTAATAATAAATAAATAACGCCCCAGATAGCAAAAGCATAGCCCGCTGGTGTAAACAACGTAGGAACTTGCGCAGAAGCTTCTCCCGTTGTTTTGCCTCCTATTGGAATGGCATTTGCTAAATAATTCACAAGCAGTGTAATAGCCAAGCCTACTGTATTTAATACAGCATACAAACGAAATTTCGCCATTTTGTTCTCTCCTTTCTTCTATTTATATGGGAGTGTTTCGGAGACGAAAACGGCTCTTCCCTTCATTAATACCTCTTCTTCCCTAAAAATATGCATTTTTAAACAAAAATGATTAAAAATAGCTTTAAGAAATTTCCTCTTTAAGAAAGAAAAGCGGTTAGCACACAATTTCCCATAACGCTTTCTATTTTTCAGAATATATGGTAAGTTAAACGTAGATTAATAGGAAGTCCACTAGGGGTGCCACCGGCTGAGACAAGTTTTCTTGATCCCTTTGAACCTGATCTGGCTCATACCAGCGTAGGAAAGTGGCAATGTTCAGTTTTTTACTGTCCTTTGCCACTCCGTTTATAAACGGAGTTTTTTTTATTTCCTTTATGTGCTTGTTTGTGACTTCCTCATATTAAAGGAGGATTTTGATGTCATTTTCATCTCAATTAAGACAAGAAGCAAACTATATTTACGAAGCCATTTTTAACCATCCTTTTATTAAAGGAATTGCTGAAGGAAACGTGCCAAAAGAAGCGCTTATTCACTACGTTTCTCAAGATTACGAATACTTAACAGCATTTGTTCGCATTTACGGCGCTGCTTTAACAAAATGTCGCACGCGTACCGAAATGGAAGCCTTTAATGCCGGCATTTCTACGGTATTACATAGTGAAGTACACCCTCACAATAATTTTTGTGAAGTAGCAGGCGTACGTTATGAAGACCTTCACACTGAGAGGCTTTCACCGACGGCCAGCCACTACATTAACCATATGACAAGTGTTGCGCATACAGGCAGCTTAGCGGAAATCATTGCAGTGCTTCTTCCATGTCCATGGACGTACGTTGAAATTGGCCAGCGCATTACAGAACAAGTAAATCCATCTCCTTCTCATCCTTTTTATGAATGGATTCAGTTTTATAATAATGAAGAAATGAATGGCACAACACAATGGTTTTGTAACAAGCTTGATGAACTCGCCGAACAAGCGACTGAAGAAGAACGTAACCGTATGAAAGATCACTTCATCAAAAGCTGTGAACTGGAGTATTTATTTTGGGAAATGGCATATACCCAAGAAAAATGGCCGCTTTCTCAGCTTTCACTTTCAAAATAACGAAAAAGCCTCCTATCAGGAGGCTCTTTTATTT
>NZ_JBFULJ010000654.1:0-2179 GCF_056400385.1 Priestia sp. P5_B4 | reverse complement strand
GATTGGAGGGCAAGACGAAGACTCCTGCGGAAAGCGAAGTCTTGCACAGGAATCAACAGCGGGGTAACAAGCAATTCATACTAATCATTCACCCAATTTGTTCGTCTTTAGGTGAGATGAATTTCGGTATTTCTAACTCTCTCTTTTTACCTTTAATCAAACTGTCCGAGAACGTTCTTAAGACTCGGCCAAACAATTTCAAAAGGAGCCGCTAACACATACTCTTTGCCATTTTCATCTTTAAAGTGTTGAACAAAACGATATTTTCCTACTTTGTAGTTAGGAGTTGCGATATCTTGTTTGAATGATTTCCCTGGCTTTAGCGTGATGGTTTTATCAGGGAACTCTAATCCGTTTAGCACAACTTCGTACCACTTTCCGTCTTTTAAGTGATCCGCCGTATTTTCATAAGGAATTGTTAAGGTATGCGTCGAATTGTTTTGGATAACAAAAAAGCCAAACTGCGTTTCATCGTACTTTTCGCTTACAGCAGATAGCGTAATGGCACCTCCGTCAGTGTTAATGGAAGATGGGATGTTTTTTTCTTGTTTGGCTCCTAAATCCATTTTTTGACCGTTATAATCGATATAGCCAAAGATACAAAACAAAATAATAAAAATACCTAGTATTAGTATAAGTGTTCGTACTATTTTCAAAAGCTTTGCACCACCTTTTTATCACTCTTCCATTATACGGAAATTCATCTATGAGAATTAGTATGAATTTACCTTTTATCTATGATCTTTTTGAAAGGAAGGATGGAAATGAGACAAATTATAGCCATGGGCGGCGGAGGTTTTTCGATGGAGCCGGATAACTTGCTGCTGGATCAATACATACTTTCACAAGCTCATACAAATGTGCCGAAAATCTGTTTTATCCCTACAGCCAGCGGAGATGCGGATAATTATATAGAAAGGTTTTATGAAGCGTTTGAGAAGTTGATATGCACACCGGCTCATTTATCGCTGTTCTCTCAAAACTTTATGAATTTAAAAGCATATGTGATGCAGCACGACATTTTGTATGTAGGCGGCGGTAATACAAGGAATATGCTTTCTTTATGGAAAGAGTGGGGACTTGATACAATTTTAAAAGAAGCTTATAAAAAAGGAATAATCTTAGCAGGAATAAGCGCAGGTTCGATTTGCTGGTTTGAAGAAGGCGTCACTGATTCAATGAACAACAACCTGTCTAAAATCGACTGTCTAGGGTTTTTAACCGGCAGCAACTGCCCTCACTACGACGGAGAAAGCAATCGAAGACCTTCGTATCATGAATTAATGGCAAGCGGAGAAATGAAAGAAGGCTATGCTGTAGATGATGGAGTCGCGCTGCATTTTAAAGATGAGAAGCTATCCGCATCAGTTAGCTCAAGACCAACAGCAAAAGCGTATGCTGTTAATCGAAAAGCAAGTAAAGTCATTGAGCATGAACTCCTGGTGACGTATTTAGGTGATGACAAGCAATAAATGGCCGCGTCCCATGTTTCTCTGTATAAAATGGAGCTTATTCGTACATATATAAGCAGAGACTCTATATAGGAGGTTACTTCAGTGAGTTATGAACGATACTGGGGAAACATACATGAACAAAGCGATAAGCTGCAGAAGTTATTATCGTCGTATTGGCATCAGTATTCAGACTTTGGAAACTGGCAGTTTTGGGTGGTACTCGCTTCACTCGTTCTTCCTCTTGTGTTGTTGTATTTTACCGTAGACCGGACGAGGATCTTTGAGGTGTTTTTCTTCGGTTACACAGTGCACATGCTCTGGGCATATATTGATATTGCACTTGGGAGAAGCGGTCATTTAACGCACACGTTTTTCTTAACGCCGCTGCTTCCGAACGCAACGAATATTACCGCTTCTATTTTGCCGGTAGGCTTTCTGCTGCTTTATCAATATTGTACGAATCACCAAAAGAATTTTTATCTGTATACAATTCTGCTGAGCGCTGTTTTTTCATTTGGACTGGCGCCTCTTGAACACCATTTTAAATTTATTGATTCAGGAAAAGGAATGAGCTTGTTCTATATTTTTCTGATTGATATAGGAATAACGTTAGTAGCGTACTGGGTTACAAGGCTGCTTGTAAAAGCAAAAGCCGCAGCCTATCGTAAAGCGGAAAAAGAACGCTGAAAAAATGTTTGAAAATTATTAGTTAAGGGTATACATAC
>NZ_JBFULJ010000653.1:0-2180 GCF_056400385.1 Priestia sp. P5_B4 | reverse complement strand
GATCAAAACATTTCMATATATAGAGGAGTTAAAAACAGCAACATTCAACTGGATATATGAACGTTTGCAGCAGATTTTCCCGTCTAAGACTTTTCCTTATTTATTTGATGGAGCTGTGCTGCTAGAAGGAATGCTTAACAATATATTTAAAATGAATAAAGCACTAAACTATCCATTGCCTATTGAACAAATTGTCCGTTATTGTATGAAGCGTATAGAGGAGATCGTAATCGAAGTAGCAGAACAAAAAGAACAGTTATTTAATCCTTCCGTTTACTCTGCGGTATTTAATGAGAAAACAGAAAGTCATTTTTCGACTGAGCTTACGCGCGTAACCGCGAAGTTAAAACGGGTGATTGAAAATAAACTAACAAATGAAGAGGAACAAAAGAAGAGTCTGGAATTTGTGACATTTATATCTGATGAATTACTGCAAAATGATACGGAGCCTCGCACATTTATTATTCAGAGTTCTCTTTTATCGCTAGAGAAAATCAATACTCTCGCACAGACCAAAGAGTTAGAGGAATATAAAGAAGTCATAACTACTCTGACAAGACATGCTTCATAATTTGAAAAGCAGGTAAATTAACCCAAAAGGCAAGACTCTCCTTAGTTTAGAAAAGAGCAGGTTGCCAATAACATATAAACAGCCAGTTGCCGTTATGATAGGTGACTGGCTGCATGGGATGAAAAAGGTGGCGGAGACAGACATAACACTCTTATTAGAAGAGGGTAATTCTTTCCCTTTTATAGAAAATCAATTAATCGAAAATAGCTGCTTCATTCTTAAGATCAAACGTGATATAGTTTGCTAACCTTTGCGTTCACTTAACTAACTTATAGGGGTAACACTTAAAAAAGAATCAATAACGATAGAAACCGCTCCTAAAGCAGGTGCATTTTTTCCTAACGAAGAAGGCAATAGTTCACATTTATTGTCTAAATGAGAATGGACTCTAGAAGAAACTTCGTTTTTAATCGTATTTAAAACAATGGGATGAGATTCAATTATATGATTTCTCAAGATAACAGCTTCTACATCAAATGTATTAAGAATATTGGTTAATCCAATTCCGATATAAAAGCCAAAGTTTTGAAGTGCATTTAACATTTCTACATCATTTTTATTTGCACGTTCCACAATCTCTTTTCGAGAAATATTCTTTTCTTCTTTAGAGAGCGAAGCCAGTAACGCTTTTTCAGAAGCATATAATTCCCAACAGCCCCGATTTCCACAGCTACATTTGGGGCCATTAAAATCTATCGTCATATGACCCATTTCCCCAGAAAAACCCTGAACACCTTTATACAATTCGTTGTTAATAACAAGTCCAGTTCCAATTCCGACATTAATACTGATGTAAACGATGTTTTCGTAGTTTTTTGTCATACCAAATACTTTTTCACCGTATGCTCCTGCATTAGCTTCATTTTCAACAAAAACCGGAACATTAAACTCACTCTCAATTAAAAACTGCAAATCTTTGATATTCCAATTTAAGTTAGGCATAAAAATAATTTGCTGATGACGATCTACAAGACCTGGAACACAAATTCYTATTCCGACTAGACCATAAGGGGACTCAGGCATATGGGTTACAAAACCATGAATAAGTGCAAATAAAATCTCTTTTACTTCACTAGCAGAAGAACTAGACAAGTCAGAAGTCTTCTCAAGAATAATATTTCCTTCTAAGTCGGTTAGAATTCCGTTAAGATAGTCGACCCCTATATCGATACCGATCGAGTAGCCTGCATTCTTATTAAAAACAAGCATTACAGGTCTTCTGCCGCCTCTGGATTGCCCTGCCCCAATTTCAAAAATAAAATCTTTTTCAAGCAGTGTATTTACTTGAGAGGAGACAGTAGACTTGTTTAATCCTGTAATCTCAGAGAGAGTTGCCCTGGAGATAGGGGAGTTCTTTAAAATTTCATCTAATATTAATTTTTGATTCATTTTTTTTACTAAAGCTTGATCTGCAATTTGAATAATAACCACTCCTTTGTTTATCTATCGAACTAAGTTGGTGTTTTTTGAAGCTTGAATTAGATATTTAAAAGTATCATATCTAATATTATAACTAAATTTTCTAAAAAAAACATTGAAATAAACATTTATTTTGTATATGATGAAATAAAGTTAGTTTATTGGATAAACAAACTAACTGAATCAAGAT
>NZ_JBFULJ010000652.1:0-2181 GCF_056400385.1 Priestia sp. P5_B4 | reverse complement strand
AATGATAGGTTATTTTTTACTGCTTGGTGGGTTTCACGCCCGTTCATTAGCAGAAGTAACTGGATATCTCTTGCTAGAAGGAACGCCGACGTGGGCTATTATTATGCCATTTATGTGGATAAGCCTCTATTTAATTAGAGGGGGCATTAATCCAATCGCTCGACTGTTTGAAATTATATTCCCCATTACCGTTATTCTTTTTTTACTGGTAGCTTTTATGAGTATGAAAATATTTGAAATAGATAATCTGCGCCCAGTACTTGGATCAGGAGTCCTTCCTGTACTAAAAGGGGTAAAAACAACTGCTCTTGCCTTCACGGGTCCTGAAATCATATTAATCATTTTAGCTTTTATGAAAGAACCACACAAAGCAGGAAAAGCTGTGCTGGTTGGAATTACTATTCCTATATTTATTTATGTGATTACTGTTGTAATGGTTATCGGAGCATTATCGATTGATGGAGTAGTACTAAGAACATGGCCAACGCTCGATTTAATAAGGAGTTTTGAGCTGACAGGCTTGATTTTTGAACGATTTGATTCCTTGCTGCTAGTTGTATGGATCATGCAGATGTTTRCTTCTTTTACTATTAATCATTACGCCGCTTCATTAGGACTGTCTCAGCTTTTCCAAAAAAACATTCATCCATTTATGTATGGTTTGCTTCCGGTTATATATCTTATTTCCATGATTCCTAAAAATATTAATGATGTATTTAAATTGGGAGATGTGATTGGCAATATCGCCTTAGTTTTATTTGGCTTTTTGCCGCTGCTTCTTCTCATTATTTCAAAAGTAAAGGGAGTAAAGTATGAAACCAACCTTTGACCATTTCCAGTTCCTATTGATTTTGTTTTCTGTTTTTTTGCTCTTTCCTCTGGCAGGCTGCTGGAGCAGTCATGAAATTGAAGAGCAAAGTTTTGGAGTGGGTGTGGCCTATGATAAAGTTAAGGAGTCCATAGCTGAAAAAGAATTTGATGAACAAGGAGAAGGATATACTAAAAAGAACCTGATTACGTCAACTTATCAACTTATCACTCCTCAAGTCGCAAGTTCAACTACTAAACAAGGAGGACCGCAGCAGAAATCTTACGTAAATATCTCGGAAACAGGAGATTCTCCTTTTCAAATGCTTCGTGAATTATCTTTAAGAAGTGACACTCCTTTAACTAGTCCCCATATGAAAGTAATGGTTATCAGTGAGGCCCTTGCACGAGCGTATAGTTTAGAGCAATTAGTGGACCAAACTCTTCGGAACAATGATTTTAGACCTAGTTGCCTTGTGTTTATTAGTAAAGGAAGAGCTAGCGACACGTTAGAATCAAAAACACCAGGAGAGATCCCAGCTTTCCACTTGTATGGAATGATAGACAATACTTATCGAACAATGCGAATTTTACCGCCCATGCAGCTTATTAAATTAGCAAGCAAAATTCAAACAGGGTCTAGTTTTCTGTTGCAAAATGTATTATCAGCAAATGGAGAAATCAAATTTGCGGGTGCTGGTATAATTAAAGGGAAAACAAACAAAATGATTGGTTTTTTGAATGAAGAAGAATTAGATGGTCTGACTTGGATCACAGGCAAAGGAAAAGGCGGCCTAGTGAAAAGCTTTGATAAAAACACCGGTCAGCTGATCGTATATGAAATAGAATCTATGAAAAGTCACATTCAACCTCATGTTAAAGGAAATGATATCTCTTTTGATGTACACATTGAATCAGTGGGAAGGCTATCTGAAAGTTGGGTGACCTCAGGGAACTCTTTTAACAATCAATTTTTACAGAAGGCGCAAAAAACTTCAGAAAAAAAAGTAAAGTATCTGGTAAGAAACGCAGTCGGAAAAATGCAAACAAAATATAAAGTTGATGTGGCGGGATTTGGAAATCAATTGAGAATTAAGCAGCCTAGAACATGGATGAGGGTCAAAGAAAATTGGGATCAAACATTTAGTCAAGTGCCAATTAACTATGATGTGAAGTTAACGATTAAAGATTATGGAGCATCCGGCTCAAAAAAGTAAGCAACCGACTGTAACTTTGCTTATTTTTATGTCAGAAATGAAAAAACCCCCCGAGAATAATGACAACAGAACTTCCCACGAAATACTCATCACATGATTAGTAAGGGGCCCTCAACAAATAACAAATAAGAGCTGTCGAAAACCGGCAGCTCTTATT
>NZ_JBFULJ010000651.1:0-2187 GCF_056400385.1 Priestia sp. P5_B4 | reverse complement strand
CTGTACAGAAGCACTTCCTCCAAAGTTTGGAACAACGATTGAAGACGTACTTCATTCATTACAGATCCCTCAAGCTCAAACKATTGAAGACATCGGTCATGCGTTTGAAACGTTAAAAATTGGCTTTGTAAATGCCGAAACAATCTCTTATCCTCTTAGCCGCATCAAACAAGTTCGTCATGAAATTGGTGTAAGGACACTTATTAATACGGTTGAAAAACTACTAAACTTATCGAATGCTTCTTCTTTAATGATGGGCGCTTTTCACCGTACGGCCATTAATAAGATTGTGCCTATTTTTGCTTCTCTGCATTTCAAACACGTATACGTGGTACAAGGGATAGAAGGATCAGAAGATGTACCTGTACATAGAAGCAGCTTTGTTTTTACGATCTCAGAAGGAGAGATGGAGTCGTTTATTGTCAATCCAAAAGAATACGGACTGTTCGTGGAAGAAGAGCACTTTGAAAAGAAAATAAGTGTTGAAAAACAAGCGGAATATGTGACGCGCATTCTGGAGGGTGAATCTTCTTCCGAACTGACTTACGTCTATAATCAAGTAGTATTAAACGCTGGCTTGCGCTATTATCTATTTGGTTATGAAGCTTCTATTGAAAAAGGAGTAGACTATGCAAAACGCCAGCTAGCTGAAGGTTTGGGCTGGAAACACCTGCAGAAGTGGAAAACACAAGCGATTTCAGAAGAGTAAAAGGTGAGCAAACATGCTCATCTTTTTTTATCGGAAGAGATAAATTCTTTGTTTTTTGTCAGAAAATTTAATATAATTAGTTATGTATTTGTGTTAGAAAGTATCACATTTGATGTTAATTAGAAAATAGATTAGCAGAAAGGAAGCTTTCATTGAAACTTACGTCGAGAGAACAAGAAAAATTAATGATTGTCGTAGCTGCAGACTTAGCAAGACGCCGTCAGACAAGAGGATTAAAACTTAATTATCCCGAAGCAGTAGCTATTATTACATATGAAATTATGGAAGGAGCTCGTGATGGCAAGACGGTAGCACAGCTAATGCGAGAAGGGACCAAGATTTTAAAACGAGAAGATGTAATGGAAGGTATTCCGGAAATGATTCATGATATTCAAGTGGAAGCTACCTTTCCAGACGGAACCAAGCTCGTCACTGTGCACGATCCAATTCGTTAAGAGGAGGGAAGATATGATTCCAGGAGAATATTTTTTAAAAAAAGACCCAATCACATGTAATAACGGTAAGAAATCAATTAGCGTGACTGTAATCAACAGAGGCGATCGACCTGTTCAAGTAGGGTCACACTTTCATTTTTTTGAAGTGAATGCTGCGCTCGAGTTCCCACGCGAAGCTTCGCTTGGCTATCATTTAAATATTCCGGCCGGCACAGCCGTTCGTTTTGAACCAGGTGATGCAAAAGAAGTGGATCTCGTTGCTTTCTCCGGAACAAGAGAAATCTACGGTCTTAACAATAAAACAAACAGATCGCTTTCTGATAGAAAGGAAGATGTATAAGATGAGTTTTCAAATGTCGCGACGTCAGTATGCAGATATGTTTGGACCAACCGTTGGAGATGCTGTTCGTTTAGCAGACACAGAGCTATTTATTGAAATTGAAAAAGATTTCACCACGTACGGAGATGAAGTAAAATTCGGCGGAGGAAAAGTCATTCGTGACGGAATGGGGCAGCATCCTCTTGCAACACGAAACGAAGCAGCGGACTTAGTGTTGACAAATGCAATTATTCTTGATTATACAGGCATATATAAAGCAGATATTGGAATAAAAGATGGACTCATTCAAACTATCGGAAAAGCGGGCAATCCCCTGCTGATGGATGAAGTAGACATCATCATTGGTGCGAGTACAGAAGTGATTGCAGCAGAAGGGAAAATTGTAACCGCCGGCGGTATTGATGCACATATTCATTTCATTTGTCCGCAGCAAATTGAAACTGCTCTTGCCTCTGGCGTGACAACAATGATTGGAGGAGGAACGGGACCGGCTACAGGAACAAAAGCGACAACTTGTACACCCGGAGCTTGGCATATTGAACGAATGCTTGAAGCTGCTGAAGCATTCCCAATGAATATTGGCTTTTTAGGAAAAGGGAATGCAAGTGCCAAAGAGCCTTTAATTGAGCAAATTGAAGCTGGAGCGATTGGACTAAAGCTTCATGAAGACTGGGGAACCACAG
>NZ_JBFULJ010000650.1:0-2189 GCF_056400385.1 Priestia sp. P5_B4 | reverse complement strand
GCCTCAGGGCCTTTCCCAAAGTTATCTCGTAACAATTTGCCCAAATTATTCGCCAGCTTTGTTTGCTGAGCTTTAATATCCATATTTCTTCATCCTTTATTAAGAAAGAAGCATCATATCCTCTTTCCATCATTTTATTGTACCATTATGAACGAATAATTTAAATATACAGAATAAATAAAAAATAAATGTTACAATATGTTTAGCCTAATTATAGACGTTCAAAACCTCTTCCTTGTGAAAAAGGCACTCACGTATTTGGCTGCTTTTT
Organism: Priestia sp. P5_B4; assembly: GCF_056400385.1. Taxonomy (NCBI): domain Bacteria; kingdom Bacillati; phylum Bacillota; class Bacilli; order Caryophanales; family Bacillaceae; genus Priestia; species Priestia sp. P5_B4. Next base: position 1,918 of record NZ_JBFULJ010000650.1, on the reverse strand, counting down.
TCATTTATCATAGTACTACCTAGTGAGTCGATTACAAACGCTCCAATAATAAAAGCTAGGAGAATAAGGGCAATGTTTATGCTAATAAAAATAAAGAATTTTAACTCCAATATAAAATGAATGAATTAGTTTTTTCAATTAAATCAGCGAAACATAAAAAGGACTTTAAATTTAAAGCCCTTTTTTTATTTCCATGGAAAAATAATGCTATATTCACTTGGAAAAGCAGAGACCGATTGGCCCTGCTTGTTATTTGACTATCACTTTCCCCACCATTCCACTATTAAAATGATACCTACATATTAGTTCATATGTACCAGGATTTTGTGGTTTTACGGTAATGGTTTTTTCTTTTCCAGGCTGGACTTCAGCGTCAATTCCGAGCTTTTCTACTGTGAAGGTATGCTCTTTCTGACCTTCATTTTTTAATATCAATGTTGTCGTTTTCCCACTCGGGATAGTGATGGTTTCTGGATTAAAGTAATCATCGTTCAACTGAACCTCCATGGCTTTTTGTCTTAYCATGTCGGATTCGGCCAAAACGCTGAGTGAACCTGGAGTTATCACAACCATAACCATCGCAAACAAAACGACTAATCCCATTAACCAGTTTTTTACAGACATTTGCATTCACTCCTTTCATAAGCCATATTCTTTTCCAATTCATAAAATAATATCACTATTTTTTTTGAATTAATCATTGTTTTTCCTTTATTTCTATTTATAGAAAGCACAAATAGTTATGAACGTTGAGAGAATCGTGAGTGCTAAGAGAAGAAAATAGCAGACGTACCCAAGAATGGGTAAGTTTTATGAAAGAAGCTTCTCGATTAGGTCTCTCCATTAAATTGCCTAACTTTATAAAATAGTATTGATACTAATAGAACAGTTACAATCATATTCTTATAAAAGAAAACAATAAAAAGGAGTGTCAAGTTAGTTGATAAAAGCTAAGGTTAGTTTACGGCCTATTGTTAGTAAGATAAATTTACCTACCATTTTGAAAACAGCTATACTTCCTGGTGACTCATTTGAAAGCTTATTTATTGCAACCCAAGTAGGAGAGATCTTTTACATAAGGGACGAAGCTATACAGACTTTTTTAGATATTCGCTCACGAATCATAAAATTAGGTACGTCTGAACCAGGTGTTTCCCGCGGAGGATATGATGAACGAGGATTGCTAGGGCYAGCGTTTCATCCAGAATTTTATTATAACGGTCTGTTTTATCTTCATTACTCAGTAGCTGGAACACAAGGCCCAGGTGCACTTTCCGAACATTATAGACCTAACCCGTGTGATCCTAAAACTTCAAACTTAAGGTGGATAAATAGAGAAACTAAATATGATCATATTGATACAGTGGAAGAATGGGTGTTCCAACCAAATGCTCAGCCTCAAAAAAGACGGACGTTACTTAACTTAAGAAGACCATTTTTTAATCATAATGGTGTCAACAGCTTAAACTTTTCACCTGAAACTGGAAAACTTATCTTTACAACCGGAGATGGTGGATCAGGCTATGACCCCTTTAACTTAAGTCAGAATGATATAGAAATTTACGGAAAAATAATTGAAATTGATGTAGGTAAGAATACATTTATCCATAATCCACCCGTAGTCACACGTTTTAGTGAACTCCCCTCACCTATTCAGGAAACTCTTACGCTCATTGCTAAGGGTGTTCGCAATATAACGGGCATTTCATTTCAAAAATTTTATAATCAGTACATCAAATATGTGGGAAATGTTGGACAAGATGTAGTAGAGTCAATTTTTTCATTTGTTCATTATAAGCCAATACCTGTTCCTCAACTTGTTCAAGCTTCTTTAATGAGAGCTAAACCCAGTCAAGAAGGATTTATTAACCTTGGCTGGCGGGGATGGGAAGGAGATTTTCCAACTTCGTTTATAAAA
>NZ_JBFULJ010000649.1:0-2194 GCF_056400385.1 Priestia sp. P5_B4 | reverse complement strand
ATGCTTGAAGGACCTTTATCAGCTAGTTTGACCGGAGGGCTAACAAAGTCCTCGGCGGTTCATCACTATTCTCACATCGATTATTTGTTGTATACAATTAAATTCCACCCTCAGTTTCCAATTATGATGATGGTGAGCGGAATTTATTTGATTGTATTACTATCTATTATTGGCTTCAAAAAGCGGTATGGATTGATTAGCTCCTGCTGTTTATGTATCACAGCTCTCTTATGCTACAGCAGCTATAAACTTTCACATACCCCTACCGAAGGTGAGCACGCCATGATTACCTCTAGCTTAGCTGCAGCAAGTTTATGCTTAGCAGTCGGATTATTCTATTTATTAAAGCAATTTTATTCTCAAAAAGAATATATTTAACCATATGAAAAAAACGTCGGATCTACCGACGTTTTTTATGTGAAAGCGAGTTTATTTATTGATTTTGTTCAACTGGCGTATAACCTATATACGCAGACTGAGGTCGGTAAATACGATTATTTTCTGACTGCTCTACGACATGAGCTGTCCAGCCAACTACACGGCTTGCTGTGAAGGTTGGTGTGAATAGTTCAGACGGAAGCTCAACCGCTTTCATAACCGCTGCAGCGAAATATTCTACATTGGTATAAATGCCTCGACCCGGCTTGTATTCATTGAGTAATTCAATGGTTTTATCTTCAATTTTAACAATTAAATCAAATAGCCCGTTGTCTCCTGAGATTTGTTTCGATACTTCTTTTAATGCTTCTGCTCTTGGATCATGTGTACGATAAACGCGATGACCAAATCCCATGATTTTCTCTTTATTATCTAATTTTTTACGAACCCAAGGCTCGATATTCTCTTCACTTCCAATTTCATCAAACATGGTAATAACACCAGAAGGAGCTCCTCCGTGAAGCGGACCTTTCATCGCGCCAATTGCTCCGCAAATAGCTGAAACCATGTCAGATTCGGTAGATGAAATAACGCGTGATGAGAAGGTTGAGGCGTTCATCCCATGCTCAATTGTCAAAACAAAATATGCGTTCAGTGCAGTAACCAAACTTTGATCTGGAATTTCTCCGTTAATCATATATAAATAGTTTGCTACATGATCCAAATGCTCGTTAGGCTCTACTACTTCTAAATCATTCATTTTACGATACCAATAGGCAATAATGGTAGGTGTGACGGCTGTAATCGCAAGTGCCTGCTCTTTTGTCGGAGGCCAGCTGTATGAAGGGTCTCCTAAAGCTGAGATACATGTGCGAAGCGCGCTCATCACTTCTGTATCTTTTGGCAAACAGTCCATTAATGCAACAATATTAGCCGGAAGCGTACGATGAGTCACCATTTTTTGTTTAAATACTTTTAACTCATCATGATTTGGCAGCGTGCCGTTCCAAATTAAATAAGAAACTTCTTCAAAAGAATAATTGATCGCCAAATCTTTTGCCCAATATCCGCGATAAATCAGCTGACCTTTCTCTCCATCAACATGCCCTACTTTTGTTTCAGCTGCAACGATTCCTTCTAATCCTTTAACGTATGTCATCTCAACCACTCCCCCAATTATTTTTAACAAACAGGCCCTTTTTTCTATGTACGGCTCGTTTGCAGAATGAATAGACTCACCTTAGTGGTGCACTATACCATTTTATTCCTCTTTCTTAATTGTCAGAACAGTATACAAAATGAACATTTCAACACGCGTTATTTCTGCGCTCGCGGCTTTGTTTTACGGGAGAAAAAATATTTTTCTAGGATTTTCTTCGAGGGTGCTTTTTTGTTAACGCTTACAAACATGCGGGTTTCTAACGTATTTAGAGGAATTTGATGTACTATTTTTAGATGAATCACTATTCACTTCCCTATGTAAGAGTTTACATTTATTTGAATCATAAGTAAAATAGATAAATAGAATAAATAGTATGAAAACTAAGAATACTAGTGAGGAGAATTTATGGATATTCGAGAACTGCAACATTTCATGGAAGTAGTTAATCAAAAAAGTTTCACAAAAGCAGCAGCCGCAATTCACTTGTCTCAGCCAGCATTAAGTAAAATTGTAAAAAAACTAGAAGAAGAACTCGGCGTAGATCTTTTTGATCGCTCTACTCGAAAGCTGACGTTAACCGATGCAGGACAGATTGTGTATGGGCAAAGCCAAAAGCTGGTATCCACTCTTCACGAGCTGCATGCTCTGTTAGAT
>NZ_JBFULJ010000648.1:0-2196 GCF_056400385.1 Priestia sp. P5_B4 | reverse complement strand
TTCTTACCCTTTGCAAAATGAAAACGATAAAATAGAAGCTGTTGTACGCACCAAAATCAAGCATGCAGACCAAGGATGCTTGTATGAGGGTTATCTTCGTGTTCATATCACTAAAGTGGGGGTATTTCCTGTAGCAAAAGATATTGCTGAAGCAATTGGCGTTCGTTCGCTTCGTCAGCAGTTAGCGGCCGAATTAAAAAGATACGTACGGCCGCACCGTAATTTTTTATAACTTTATCCAAACATTTGTCCAAGTGGACTTTCATCTTCAATAATATCTTGAATAGCGTAGATAGAAATTGGAAAGTAAGGAATTCCATATGCGTAAGGAGCCAGGTCATACAGCTGATAAAAGAGCACAAGTGACTTATCGGCGATATAAAAATCTTGATCTGGTTTAATTCCTTTATATTCTCCAAGAACCATAATATCACGCTCTTTTATTTGCTCTCCTACTATTTTAGAAAGAATGCTCACGTAATTACTGTCTTTTTTAAATAGATCTTTGAGTTGATACGTTTTTCCAGTCAGCACATTAAACGTTAATGGAACGACAACGGTCAATCCATGCGCTCCCCCGGAATAAGTAAAATTGACAAGTGTTAAGCTGAGCACATTTCGCTCGTTTGTTTTCAACTCATAATAACCCGTTTCTTCTGTATCCGGATTTTCTCCATATCCCTGCTGACGAATTAATTCATTCGTGCGCTGCAAAATTTTACTGTTCATGCTGTGCTGAACAGCTTGATTAGTCAAATGTACAACTGGATAGTAAACGTTTAACTTTTTCTTCACCATTTGTTGAGAATATACGGTTGCAGGCAACGTAACCATCGCTTCCTCCTCTTTGTATACAGGTTGTTACATTCTATTCTATTAGCCTCCATTCCATTACTGAAGCAAAAAAAGATTCAGACATAACGAAATCAATCCAACCTAAAGACGAACAAAATGGATAAATTATCCAGTATTGTCACTTGTAACACCGCTATTGATTTCCGCGCAAGATTTCGCTTTCTGCGGAAGTCTTCGCCTTGCCCTCCAATCACCAGCTAGAAGCACCTCCATACATGAAACCTATGTTGACTTTATCAATGAAAAAATCCGAACGAGTTTGATTCTCAATTAAGAATCAAACTCGTTCGGATCTTCATTCAACGAAAATACCTTTGTCTCAGCCTCTTTTTTACTTCTTATTATTTTACGTTGTTAATTGTTTTAGCAGCGTCTACCGTATTTTTCAATAACATTGTGATGGTCATCGGACCAACTCCGCCTGGTACTGGTGTGATATAACCTGCAACTTCTAAAGCCGCTTCGTAATCAACATCACCAACGAGTTTACCATTTTCCATTGTGTTACCTACATCAATTACAATGGCACCCGGCTTAATATCATCTGCTTTGATAAGTCTAGGTTGTCCTACAGCTGACACAAGAATATCAGCTTGTTTTGTTAAAGCAGATAAATCTTTTGTGCGAGAGTGAGCAATTGTTACCGTTGCACTTTCTTGAAGTAACAGCATGGATACTGGTTTACCAACAATATTGCTTCGTCCAATTACTACCGCATGTTTACCTGAAATTTCTTCACCTGAACGTTTAATTAACTCAACGATACCGTGTGGTGTACATGGTAAATAGCACTCATCGCCAATAACCATATTCCCTACGCTTACCGGGTGGAAGCCATCTACATCTTTTTTAGGAGATACAGCATTTAATACTGCTTTTTCATCAATATGTTTTGGTAATGGAAGTTGAACAAGAATACCATGAACAGATGGATTTCCATTCAAGTGATGGATTTCGTTTAAAAGCTCTTCTTCAGTAATCGATACGTCACGTTTGATAATTTCAGATGCAACACCGATTTCTTCACAAGCTTTTGCTTTTGCTTTTACATATGATTGAGAAGCAGGATTTTCTCCTACTAAAATCACGGTTAAACCAGGAACGATACCTTTTGTTTTTAATTGAGCTACCTCTTCTTTTAATGCGGCGCGCAGTTCTTGCGCTACTTCTTTTCCTTTAATTACTTTCGCTGTCATGATGTTTTTTGCTCCTTTCAACTGTAGCCATTTAATAAATGTACGAATTATAGTTATTAATCTAACACAAAAGTTCGGTTTTGTTCAATGTTTTTATTATTTTTATTTTAAATAGATGAAAATAAATAACAAATAACGTATATTC
>NZ_JBFULJ010000647.1:0-2197 GCF_056400385.1 Priestia sp. P5_B4 | reverse complement strand
CGATTCTAGAGAAATGATAAGATGAGGCGATACAGTGTCTAGCTGAATGTTTACTACTTTTTGTCTCCTAATATCCCAAATATGCTTAAAATGTTGCTCTTCTGTATTAAAGGGCACTTCATCCTCTGATGATGGGTATGTATCACAGGCTTCAGGATATACAGTCCAATTTGTTTCGATGTTTAAAACAAAATCACCATCATCTTTTCTATTATAATTAGTAAAATACAATAGAGTTGTAGAACTATTAATCCCAAATTTCAGGCCGTCTATTTGACTGCCAATAAGTAGGTGTTTCAGTACTCGTTCTGCAAATTTTTGGTCCTCTATTTTCACTGTGCTGGCTCCTTTAAAAGCATTTTTGATTTATGCCATATAAAAAGTGAGCTAAAAAACTCACTTTTACCTTTCTAGTTAACACTTGGTGCATTCATATTAAACATAGGGTAAATAAAAAAGCTCTGTATGAAAAAACCGTCTGTTTATTTCTGTTTTTTCCCTTCTCTTACTTCGCTGATTGTCTTTATAAATTCACCCTCAGTTACTCCTAAATAGGAGTCGGAGCGACGAACGTACACAATCCTGAGGTTTCTGTAAGGTTCAGGTATTGAAAAGAGTTGTACTAACCCTTCCCGCTCATATCTTTCCGCTAATGACCGGGCTATAAGTGTCACACCAAGACCAGAAACTACTGTCCCCATAATCGTCTCAAGTGTAGCAAATTCCATGATTTTTGGTGATACTATTTGTTCGTCTTTTAACCACTGCTGTAGTCTTTCTCTATATTGGCAGCCTTCATTAAATAAAATGAATGGTAAGTGCAGTAACTCTTTGGCAGACTGAATCTGCTTCTTCCTTTTTTCATTTGCACTGCATACAAGTACAATTTCTTCATCAAAAGCTGGAATTTGATCAAGCGTTGACACATTTACTGGTTCTGCTACAAATGCCCCGTCTAACTGAAACTTAAGAACTTTCTCTATTAATTGTGTACTTACTCCTGATACTAGAGAAATATCCACATTTTTGTGCTTATTATGATAGGAAGAAATGATTTCAGGAAACCCTACTACCGTTTCAACTAATCCAATACATAATGATCCAACAAGGTTACGCTCATCTTGAAATGCTTTCTGTATTTCATCCATCAGCCGCATCATTTGTTCTCCATATGTTAAAAGTTTTCGACCTTCTACATTTAATGTCATTCCTCGTCTGTGACGATGAAACAATGGGTGTCCAATTTTTCGTTCAAGAGACCGAATACGTGCTGTTACATTGGGTTGGACATAGCCTAGCTTATCAGCGGCAAGGCTTACACTGCCGTATTCTGCTACAGCCATAAATATGCGTATATCTTCTACTTCCATAAACATCCTCCTTTCCACTTACATTCATTTAGGTATTAATAATAGTGATATCTATAATCATTTATCATTATTTTACAAGATATCAAGCTCTAGATAAAATAATGACATCCGAGTGCTATTGCAATTATTTAGTAGCAATTACGTAAAGTTCTTAAAATGAGGCGACTGAAAGGAAGAGATCTAATTGTTTTATTTACTATTGTTTCTTGCCATCATCTTGGAGGTAATCGCAGTATTTTTTCTTAATCTTACAAATGGATTCACAAACTTTGTTCCTACTGTTCTCGCCATACTATTTTATTGTTCTTCAATTGCTGCTTATATGCTACTTAACGCCAAAGGTGAAGTAGGAGTAGCAAGTGCTTTGTATGCAGGAGGAGCAACCGTACTTGTTGTTGTCACAGGTATTATCTTTTTTGATGAAACTATTTCTTTATCTAAAATTTTAGGAGTTTCTCTTATTATAATCGGTGCAGTTTCTCTTAACATTAAAGAGAGCTCTAAAGAAAGAAGGACAGCGTAATGGGATACGTATTTTTAACGATGGGCTTAGTTTTAGGCATTGCAGGCCAAATGTGTGTAAAACTATCTAAAGGCTTTAGACAAACTGTTCCCACGATAGGCGCATTTCTACTCTTCATTGCTTGTATTTATTTTATTTCTCTAACGACGCACTATTTTGAAATGGGAATTGTTTTTGCTATATGGGCAGGGCTGACGATTGTTAGTACAACGCTGTTAGGTATTTATATATTTAAGGAATCAAAAAACAAAAGAAAGATTATCTCGGTTACTCTTATTATTACAGGTGTTATTATACTGAAAGC
>NZ_JBFULJ010000646.1:0-2198 GCF_056400385.1 Priestia sp. P5_B4 | reverse complement strand
CCGTTGTTAAGTGAGGGTTGTTGAAGTCTATTTTTCCGGCTTTATGAGCACCGGACCCAACGTTTATAATGCGTCCTTGCAGAGATTTTTTCAGCAGATCTAAAAGTAAATTAGTTAACAAAAAGTGACCCAAATGATTGACACCAAGCATCATTTCGAATCCGTCTTGTGTTGTTTCACGCTTGATTGTCACCACGCCCGCGTTATTAATCAGCACGTCAAACACGCTGTAGCGAGATGTAAAGTCTTCACTGAAAGCCCGGATACTGTCAAGAGAACCTAGGTCACAGGTCATAAGAGATATGGAATCCGATCCGCTTTGACGCTTCGCTTCTTCTAAAGCCGTATTTCCTCTTTCTTCATTTCGGCATATCATAATGACTTCGAATCCTTTTTTAGCTAGTTCAATCGTTGTGGCCAGCCCCATTCCAGAATTGGCACCCGTAATTAACGCTCGTTTGGCTGTCATGCGTATGTTCCTCCCAACTACATCTTTTTTCTAGTGTATAAGATAAGAAGATACGTCGTCCACTTCTAGCTTTTCTTTCATGCATACTTTCATGCATACTTTAAAAAAATGCGTAAAATGTGCACAGGGGAGAAAATGTTGCACAAAGGTCAATATTTTACACCCTACTCGTCAATTAAAGCGGTTTCATAAATAACTGATTTCGCTAAAATAAGACATAGGGAGGTGCTAGTAAGATGAATAGCCAAAGTAAATTACAGGAGACAGAATATGTTCCTTTAGAGCAAGAACTTAAAAGAGAATCATCTATTAATACGAAAAAACGTAAAAATTTGAAAAATGTAGGTTTATTTGCTCTATTTGTAGGGCCCGCACTTTTAGCGTTTTGTGTGATTGTACTTATACCATTTTTTACAGGGATTTATTACTCATTTACAGACTGGAACGGAGTAAACGGTACGATTAACTGGGTGGGGCTTGATAACTTTAAGTACTTGTTCACCGAAGATAAGCAGTTTCAGCAGTCGTTTTGGATTACAACAAAATATACGGTCGTTGCGATTATCTTAACGAATGTGGTTGGGTTCGTGTTAGCAATCCTTGTTACTCAAATGTTAAAAACACGAAACATTTTACGTACGGTTTTCTTTATGCCGAATTTAATTGGCGGACTTTTACTAGGATTTGTATGGCAGTTCATTTTTGTAAAAGGATTTGCATCTATCGGACAAATCACGGGAATTTCGCTTTTTGAACTTCCTTGGTTGGGAGACGCAAAAACAGCATTTTGGGGCATCGTGATTGTAAGTGTATGGCAAGGAGCGGGTTATATCATGCTTATTTACACAGCAGCACTGCAAAACGTACCGCAAGAGCTAATTGAAGCAGCAAAAATTGACGGGGCAAGCAGATGGCAAATTCTTCGTCACATTACAATTCCAATGGTAGCACCGGCAGTAACGGTTTGTTTATTCTTAACGATTTCATGGTCATTCAAAGTATTTGATGTCAACTTATCATTAACAAACGGTGGTCCATTTAAATCAACAGAAATGTTAGCGCTTAACATTTATACAGAAGCATTTGTTAATAACAGATACGGTCTAGGTGAAGCAAAAGCCTTAATTTTCTTCATCGTCGTAGCAGCAATTACAATTATTCAAGTAACATACACCAAGAAGAAGGAGGTTGAATCGTGATGGGAAACAAATATACGAGCAAAACCTTTATTGTTGAAATTTTAGCAGTCCTGCTTGGACTAGTGTTCTTGGTTCCATTTTATTACGTGCTTTCAAACTCACTGAAGTCATTTGCAGAAATTCTATCAAACACATCGGCGCTGCCGACAACGATTCAGTTTCAAAACTTTGTTAATGCATTCAACCAAATGAATTACTTAAAAGTGCTTAGCAACTCGCTGATCATTACAGTCATCAGTAACGCAGTTCTAGTCATCTTCTGTTCAATGGCAGCTTACATGCTGGTTCGAACAAAGAAAAAAATCAGCAGCATTATCTTTATGGCATTCGTAGCGGCAATGGTTATTCCGTTTCAATCCATCATGATTCCACTTGTAAAAGTAGCAGGAAACTTAAATCTGTTAAACAGCATCTGGGGTATTGTGATCATGTATTTAGGCTTTGGTTCAGGTATGACGATTTTCTTGTACCACGGATTTATTAAAGGAATTCCAGTCGAGCTAGAAGAAGCGGCAATCATCGACGGATGC
>NZ_JBFULJ010000645.1:0-2199 GCF_056400385.1 Priestia sp. P5_B4 | reverse complement strand
CACCGTTGTTGCTCGTACATATGGATCAACCGCTTCGCTCCAGCTGTTCCCAATTTTCACTTTGTACGTATAAATTAGTTCATCATGATTTCCTTTTAACTCCGCTTTCCACGTTCCTTTTTCACTTTTGATCATAGAAATTTCTTTTACAGCTTTGGAGTTCCATGATGAATAAGTCACTAGCTTGGCTTCGCTTGCGGTTGGAGCCCATACGCAAAAATTTGTTTGTTTCTTAGAATACGTGTTTCCTAAATCGTTTCCGCTATATGCATACTTTTCGTCAAATTCTTTCGTGCGAACGACATTTCCATTGACTACATCAGCTGAGCCGTAGCCTTTTTGCTTCACTTTATACGTTTTTGTAACGTCCAAAGGCTGTTTTGTTATGATTTTAACTTTAGTAGTAGCAGCGTCTTCTCCCTCTTTATAAGGTATCACTTTTTCAATTTGAGCTCCGTCAATTTCAATGTCTCCTAAACTCTTAGAAGAGTCAAACGGCACGTTTGTTTCTAAGGTGATTTGATTAAATGTATCCATAGTCGCTTTCGTGATTTTCCGAGTGATATCTACTCCAGCTCTATCATAATAAATTCGATTTTGTCCTTGAACAATCCATACTTCTACATTCCCATCTTTACCAACCTTGGTAATAAAGCGCTCTCCTCCGTCTTTATTTTCCCAATCGCTGTCACTAGTAGAATGGCGTACAATAAAACCAATTTTGTCAAATAAATTACCACTTCCACTGTTAATGGCGTAGGTCGCCCTCTTCCCAAAATTCGTGTCTTCCGTAAATTCGATTTGCTTCCCTTCTTTTTCATCACCTGGCCATGTCCAAATGTTCCACCCGCTGTAATCTCCGTCGTACCGATGATAATTTAAGGTAACGTTTACTTTATCGAACTTCGGTAAATCTCGGTATTCACCGTCAGGAGGAGACGTATATGTATGTTCATCTCCACTTTTCACCCATACTTCTCCTTCACCGTTCTCCACCGAAACGAAGCGGTCTCCTCCATCTTTTTCCCACGACTCTGTTCGAACAATAAAACCTACTTTGTCATAAGTACCGGGTAATTCAACTTCCGCTACTTTTCCAAATTGATCTTCCTCTGTAAATACGTAAGGCTTCCCTTCTCCTCCTTCAGGAAAAACCCATAATCCCCATTCCTTTGTATCATTTGGAGCAGGCTGATAGTGAATCGTGATTTTAGTTGAGTCTGCCGCAGATGCAAACGATTGCATAAATGGGCTAAAAAAAGAGCTTACTAGTAAGATTAAAGCCATCAGTACCATTGCATATTTAGTCCAACTACATTTCAATGAAAACCCTCCCGTAAAATAAAGTACGTACACATTTTTCACTATAACCTTTTTTGAAAGCGTTATCATAAGTATTTTTTCCTATTTTATGTCGATAAAGAAAAAAAATCCATAGTTAACAATGTTAACTATGGATGACGTATCTCTTTTACACTTCTGCTGTTTCAGGTGAGATAGTTTGATCGTTATATACGTTTGTATCTAGCTCTTTTGTTAATTTACTAGTGACGACTCCGGCTGTCATGCTTCCACTTACATTAAGCGCCGTACGCCCCATATCAATCAATGGCTCTACTGAAATTAATAAGCCTGCTAGCGCTACGGGCAAATTCATAGAAGATAATACAAGTAAAGCCGCAAATGTCGCTCCTCCGCCAACGCCTGCTACGCCAAACGAACTAATTGCTACAATGGCAATCAACGTGAAAATAAATGAAGGCGTTAAGGGATCAATACCTACCGTTGGTGCAATCATAACGGCTAACATAGCTGGATATATTCCAGCGCATCCGTTTTGACCAATTGTAAGACCAAATGAACCTGCGAAATTCGCAATTCCTTCTGGAACCCCTAACTGTCTTGTTTGTGTATTAACATTCAAAGGTAATGCTCCAGCACTTGTACGGGAAGTAAAAGCAAAAGCCAATACAGGAAATACTTTCTTAACATATGTGATCGGATTTACACCGATGATTGTTAGAATAACTAAATGAACAATAAACATAGCTGCCAATGCGACATAGGATGCTACAACAAATTTTCCAAGTTTAACAATTGCATCAATATCACTCGTTGCTACTGTTTTGGTCATAATTGCGAGTACTCCATAAGGAGTTAACCGAAGAATTAGCGTCACTACACGCATTACAATTGCAT
>NZ_JBFULJ010000644.1:0-2203 GCF_056400385.1 Priestia sp. P5_B4 | reverse complement strand
ACTTTAGCGAACTGCCTGTTGCAACAGTAAGAGAGGCTTTTGATAGTAAGTTCTGGGGGCAGTATATTTCGGTTCGTGCTGCTCTTCCATACTTGAATAATGAAAGTTCTATTACATTAACTTCGGGTGTATATGGTGTGCGTCCTCCTCAAGGTGCAACGACTCTAGCTTCCATTAATTCAGCAATCGATGGATTAGTACGAGGACTTTCAGTAGACCTGGCACCTATCAGAGTAAACGTGGTATCACCTGGTATTGTTGACACTCCTCTTTATGGCGGAATGTCAGAAGATCAAAGACAAGTTATGTACCATGGGATTGCTAAGCAATTACCTGTCGGACGTGTTGCTCAACCTAAAGATATAGCTGAAACCTATGTTTACCTAGCGAAAAATGGGTTTACAACTGGCACATCCGTTCTTATCGATGGAGGAGCTCATCTGATCTAATCCATTGATATCAAAGTCCATTGATAAATTGATTTAGAATAGAAGTGGTGAGGATGACTCGAAGTGTCAGACACTTATAGGCCATCCTCACTTTCTTTGTTTTTTGCACAGACTGAAGCAGAAATGGCCATATCATGCAATAAAGAATGGATTTGTTGGTTACGGAAATTCTAAATATACGCGTACTTTATACGTAGAGACGTTAACAGTCTACTTCTATGATAACCAAATACATAAAAGAAAGGGTCGAACCTAATGGATGAAAAGAAAAGAGCAGAAATTAAAAATGCATTAGCCAAACACGTGGTAACCCTACCTGACGGCACTTCTTTACCTAGTTTAGGACAAGGAACATGGTACATGGGGGAAAATCCTCAAGTGAGAGACAAAGAAATAAAAGCCTTGCAGCTTGGCGTAGAATTGGGCATGACACTTATTGACACTGCTGAAATGTATGGAAATGGCGATTCTGAACGCTTAGTTGGCGAAGCCATTAAAGGACGCAGAAATGAAGTCTTTTTAGTCTCAAAAGTGTATCCCCATCATGCAGGTTTAGATATGATTTCAAAAGCATGTGAAAACAGCTTAAAACGACTCGGAACAGACCACTTGGACTTATATCTTCTTCACTGGAGAGGACGTGTTCCTTTAGAGGAAACAATTGAAGGAATGGAAAAACTACGTGAAGAAGGGAAAATTTTAAGATGGGGCGTCTCTAATTTTGACACGGTTGATATGGAAGAGCTATGGAACACTAAGAATGGAAAAAATTGCGTGACGAATCAAGTGCTATACCATTTAGGTTCAAGAGGAATCGACTTCGATCTCTTACCATGGCAGCGTGAACATAACATGCCAATCATGGCCTATAGTCCCCTTGCTCAAGGAGGCTCTTTAAGAAGACAGCTTTTAAACGATCCAACTATTCATGATATTGCTGACAAATACAATGTCCAACCATTACAAATCGCTCTTGCTTGGACCATCCGTTCGAATAACGTCATCGCTATTCCAAAAGCAGTTCAAGATGAACATGTTCTAGCAAATGCTGAAGCAGCAACAATTGAGTTTACTGAAGAAGATCTCAATAGAATTGATCAAGTATTTCCTAAACCTACTAGGAAAATGCCATTGGATGTTATTTGAAAATTCACTTTAAAAAAGGACTCTTGTTTGAGTTGCTGACAATCTAATAGGAATTTCAAAAAAACTGTGTAGAATTTATTCCATACAGTTTTTTTATGAGGGAAATCTAATATCCTTATCGAATTATCCTCGCATCAAAACCCTATTTAGTTAGTTTTTGTTTAATGTTAATCGTTAAAAAGAGAAAAAGGACATACAAATATATAAAATAGAAGCCGACAGATGAGTATAAATTAGCTAATCGTTCTATCTGTTTGTTCTATCTGTTTATGGCTCTCTAATACATTAGAGAACAAAAAGAATAAAAAGAGGCAAATGAATAAGCTAAAACAAAAGGAGAATGAGATTGATGTCAGATACATTGCGAGAAGAAATTAGAAAAAAGATACTAAATGGCGATTTTAATTGTGAAAAAGAACTTACTTTATCTATCCTTAGTGGAAAATGGAAAGTTGTGATTTTATGGCACTTAGGAGTAGAAGGCCCACATCGATTTAGTGACCTTCAAAAGCTCTTTCCAAAAATATCTCATAAGATATTATCAAACCAGTTACATGAACTAATGGAAGATGGAATCATACATAGAGAAGTTTTTCCTGAAATTCCTC
>NZ_JBFULJ010000643.1:0-2203 GCF_056400385.1 Priestia sp. P5_B4 | reverse complement strand
GTTTGTGACCAGTTGCGGTCATCAGCACCGTTTGTTCTCTTTTTCATATACTCTGCCATTTCAGCATCATAGTCTTGAATCAATGGCTTTAAGTCGTGATTATAGCTTTCACGATGGTGCACAGCAGCTTGTGGCAATCGAGGTTTTTTCGCAGAATGATCTGCCGGATGTCCAACCACAAGACCGCTTACTGGGAATACGTATTCCGGTAAATCGAGCAGTTCAATGACTTCTAGTGGATTTCTGCGAATTCCTCCGATTGGGACTGTACCTAAACCGAGTGATTCTGCTGCAACTGTTGCGGCTTCTAAAGAAATTCCAGCATCAGTTGCTCCGACTAAGATTGATTCAAGCCCATCGGTTACGCCAAGAGGGGCATCGTTAAGTTCAGCTGCAATCTTAGCACGATTAAAATCTGCACAAAAGATTAAAAATAGAGGAGCTTGGTCGATCCACGCTTGGTTGCCGGCAAGCTCTGAAAGTTTTTTCTTCTTTTCTTTATCTTGGACGCTAATAATAGTCACTTGCTGTCCATTAATAGAAGAAGCGGCTGACTGAGCAGATTGAATAATCGTATCTAAATGCTCGTCACTTACTGCTTCGTCTGTATACTGACGGATAGAACGATGATCTTGAATTGTACGAATTGCTTCATTCATGATGCGTCATCCTTTCAAAGAAGTTATGATTAACCTTGTAATGTTTTTACATCTAAAGGTGCTACAAGTACGCCAGTTTGAGCAAATGCTACAAAAGTTTGGAAGTGAGCTGATTTATTGTGTGCTTGAATTGCTTCTTCGCTTTTCCACTCTTCAATCATCATAAATGTGTTAGGTGTAAAAGCATCTTCAAATAGTTGATAGTTGCTGTTTCCTTCTTCTTGTAAAGAATGCTTAATTAGTTCTTGTACGTTTTCTAAAAATTCTTCTCTTTTTGCTGGGTTAACTTTCATTGAAGCTTGTAAATGAATCATGGGTGATTCCTCCTTTAATAATGATGGTGCTTTATATTATTTGTTTTGTTTTTAATCTTTCATTCAATTTATGATTAAAATGAAGATAAGTTCGAATATCATCAAACAATGAAACTATAACACCGATTAAATAACAGTGCAAGGAATTTAGTTCGAAAGTTATCGAACATTGATACACAAAAGAAGCTGTGTTATATTTTAAGCATGAGAAAACCTTATCAACCACCGAAATCTGAAATTAAATTAACGCCTATTTTACACGCGTTGAGTGATCCTAACCGGCTGCGAATTGTACAGTGTTTAGCGACAAGAAAGGAGCAGGCCTGTTCGTATTATCAAAAATTAAATGTATCAAAATCAACGCTATCACATCATATTAAAGTACTTCGCGAAGCTGGAATTATCAAACTACGTATAGAAGGTACGCAGCACTATTATTCCTTGCGTTTAGAAGAACTTGAGGAATTGTTCCCAGGTCTGCTTCCTTCCATTATAAATATAGATGAGCAGTTATTTTAAAAGCTGAACAATGTTTTGTTCAGCTTTTTTGTTCAAAATAAATGTGTCCATGCAGGCTGCATCCGGGATTAAAAGAAGAACGACAGTGAGGGCAAGTCGAGTTACAGGTTAAATATTCATGAATGGATAGCTCATGTTTACATACTCCGCAAAGAATAGCTTTTTCATTAAACATAGCTTTTGGCCACCTTTTAATATCATGATCAGCATGTCCGTTATGACATTGATAGCATGGATAATATGTATTACAGCAATAAAATTTTATTGCAATAATATCTTTATCCGTACGGTAGTGCATGCAGCGCGTTTCGGAATCCACCGTATCACCTTTTACTATAGGTGCAGATTTGTTCATTATCATCACTCCCTATGAAAAGTATAGCATGCTTTTATACGCCTTATCATACATATGTAAAAAGAAAAATGCTATAATAAAACCATCGTTTTACATGTCAGATTGCATGCTAAAAAGATCAGATAAAAATTGATGTCAAAACAGATCCATTAAGTGAAGTAAAGAGAGGAAGAAAAAATGAGTAAGCAAGTTATCGTTTTTACCGGAGGCGGAACAGCTGGACACGTAACACCAAACATTGCCATTATGAAAGAATTAGACAGTGAAAAATGGGATATCCATTATGTCGGTTCTCACAATGGTATTGAGAAAGAATTAATTACAAAATTAAACGTTCCATATCATGCGATTTCAAG
>NZ_JBFULJ010000642.1:0-2207 GCF_056400385.1 Priestia sp. P5_B4 | reverse complement strand
CCTTTTATTACTTCACTTAGATTATTAGATGAAGTTAACCGCGGATTTGGCTAGCGATTTGGTTATCTGTATCTTCAAGAACGTTTGCACCATTTAATATTTGGGTTAGTCGAAGCCATGTTTAATTGATATCTCAGCGCAATGGCCCCGTTTACCTCGTCTTTTGAATTAAAAAGCGGATAGACTTTTATAATATATTTACCTGAATGGATGTTTGTATTAACCTGAGAATAAAAATCGCGTTTGCTCTTTATATATGAAGTGGGCATGGATCCATACACGATTTGTCCTTCTTTATTCATAATTTGATAATCCATTCCTTCTAGCGGAATAACTGATTCTACTTGGTTTTTAGCACTTTTAGAAAGAAGCGCATCTTCCTTTTTGTTCACAAACTGGATAATTTCTGGGATTTTCTTTTCATAATAATTTGCCGGATTCAGTGCTCCGGGCATAAAAACCCAGTTCACTGAGATGACAATTCCCCACGTTAAAAGTGTCGCAAGCAGGCTATACAGCAAAATCAAATGAAAAGATAAAACAAACTGCGCTTTTAACGTTGCCCGGTTCATCCATTTTTTTATTTTACCCATTTGTAGCCAATGCCCCAAACGGTCGAGATATAAGGTGTTTCGTCATATTTTAGTAGTTTTGCTCTAATTTTTTTCACGTGTTCTGTAATCGTAGACGAATCGCCTTCCGCGTCGTAGCCCCAAACTTTTTCATACAGCTGCTCACGTGTAAAAACCTGACCTGGATGAAGAGCGAGGAAATGAATAATCTCAAATTCTCTTGAAGTAAACGGAATCACTTCATTGTTATGTAAAATTTGATAGCCGTTTAAATCAATGGTTAACTCTCCAAAATGAAGCCTATTATAGGAGTTACTATTAATTCTTTGCTCCCGGCGCAGATGGGCGTAAATCCGGGCTTTTAGTTCTTTCATGCTAAAAGGCTTAACTAAATAATCATCTCCACCGACTAATAGTCCTTTTACTCTGTCCTGCTCCGTTTGCTTGGCGCTTAAAAAGATGATGGGACATGATATGCTTTTTCGGATCAATTCACAAAGAGCAAAGCCGTCCATGCCTGGCATCATCACATCCAGCACAATTAAGTCTGGATTTACTTTTAGCTTCTTTAACGCTTCTTGACCGTCGTAAGCGAACATCACCTCATATCCTTCATCTTGCAGCGCATCTTTCATAAACGAAATAATGTCTTTTTCGTCGTCTACTAGTAAAATTGTTTGCTTCATCTCCAGCTCACCCTACCCATTCTTTCTTTTTCCATACGAATAGGTTTATTATAAGGCTAATAAGCAAGATTGGAAATAATAGGTTCACTAAAAATTCAGAGTTTGGCCTGCTTAATTCATGAAAAACAGAATCGGTTACGGAGAAAAAGAAGCTTAGTTTATCTGACACATACACACTTCCAATTAAAGCACCAATAGTTGCTACGTAAGATAAAATGGAATTAGGCATAAGAACACTCAGGATACTCCCGATACTAATAACCGCTATAAAGATGCAAAAACAAATGCCGTAAAATTTCAGCGAATATAGGAACGCCCCTAAAGTCCCTAGCGTATGTCCGCCTAAAAACGTTGTTTCGTTTACGTGAGGCATAGCTAGCTTCCCAACACACGTGCCCACTACCCACGTAATACAAAGAATAAGAAAAACTAACAAACATTGAACGGCCCATTTTACAAAAAACAGCTTTACACGATGATGCGGTCGAATCAATACCATGCGCAAAGCTCCGGACGTGTACTCGCCGTTAAAACTATCTGCAACAAACATAGGAATGACAATAAACGTAATAACAAACGACAGTTCTCGAAGAAACAAGGGCGCGGAATTTAAAGAATCAATTTTCACGTCATGGTCTGCATCGAAAAACGAAGTGCCTCCCATTCGAAATAAAAAGAACCAAATAAAAGCAAGTAACCCTGCGTACACGGCTAATACAGCCGCTGTTTTCTTTCGTTTAAACGTTCGCTCTAATTCACTGATAAAAAGTCCTGTCATCATGTCTTCTCTCCTTTTATAAAAATGATTCTTTTTTTCGAATCGCTACATACGTTAAACCGCTAAAAAACAGAACATAAAAACCTAACACGCCGAAATTCCAGCCTACAAATTGCGGTTTCTCTGCCATCATGACTGTGATTCCCTGCCATTGAATCATCGGTACAGAAG
>NZ_JBFULJ010000641.1:0-2214 GCF_056400385.1 Priestia sp. P5_B4 | reverse complement strand
GTGTTGGAACGAATGGTTCAACTCTTCGCCCGCGCAACACGCTGGCTCGCGGTGTAAACGGTAAATCATCTGGTTCGGTTTCATGGTTAGATGATATTGCTAAACTGACGCATCTTGTTGAGCAAGGTGGGTCACGTCGTGGGGCCCAAATGATCATGCTTGCCGACTGGCATCCTGACATTGTAGAATTTATTATTTCTAAAATGCAAAACCCTCGCATTTTACGTTTCTTAATTGAAAACACAAATGACGAAATGATTAAAAAACATGCGCAAGATAAATTGAAGTTCACGCCGCTAACAGAGTCTGAAGAAGCGATGTACCAAGGAATCATTAACTATAAACAAATTCCTGGTCTTGGTGGGTTCAGTGAAAAAATCATCAAAGATGCAGAAGAAAAGCTGCAAACAGGCGGAACGTACAGCGTTCATAACTCAGAGTTTTTAACAGGAGCAAACATTTCTGTATGCTTAACAAAAGATTTTATGGATGCTGTTGAAAACGACGGAGAATACGAACTTCGCTTCCCAGACGTAGAAAGCTATTCAAAAGAAGAAATGGCTAACTACAATGAAAACTGGCACGAAGTAGGCGACGTGCGCGAATGGGCAAAACAAGGAAACAAAGTTCGTACGTATCGTACTATCCGTGCAAAAGAGCTATGGAACTTAATTAATATTTGTGCAACGTACTCAGCTGAACCAGGCATTTTCTTCTTTGACAATGCTAATGATATGACAAATGCTCAAGCATATGGTCAGCACGTTGTTGCAACAAATCCATGTGGTGAACAACCACTTGCACCATTCTCTGTCTGCAACTTAGCTGCTGTTAACCTAGCGCAAATGGCAGATAAAGAAACGAAAACTGTTAACTTTGAAAAGTTACGTCAAACGGTTGAAACAGGCGTTAGAATGCAAGATAACGTTATTGATGCAACTCCTTATTTCTTAGAAGAAAACCAAAAGCAAGCGCTTGGCGAACGCCGCGTTGGCCTTGGTGTAATGGGTCTTCACGATCTTCTTATTTATTGTGAAACAGAGTACGGCTCTGACAAAGGCAATGAGTTAGTAGATAAAGTGTTTGAAACAATTGCAACGACGGCTTACCGCGCGTCTGTAGAGCTTGGAAAAGAAAAAGGAAGCTTCCCGTTCTTAGTAGGCCAAACAGATGCTGAAACGGCTTCTTTACGTGAAGCATTCACAAATACAGGCTTCATGAAAAAAATGCCTGAAGATATTCGTGAAAACATTAAAGAGAACGGTATCCGAAACTCTCATTTATTAACAGTAGCGCCAACAGGCAGTACTGGAACAATGGTTGGAGTATCAACGGGTCTTGAACCTTATTTCTCATTCTCATACTTCCGAAGCGGCCGTTTAGGTAAATTTATTGAAGTAAAAGCTGATATCGTTCAAGAGTATTTAGATCAGCATCCAGAAGCAGATCCAAACAACCTTCCTGAATGGTTCATTTCAGCTATGGAACTTGCACCACAAGCTCACGCGGATGTGCAATGTGTGATTCAGCGCTGGATTGACAGTTCAATTAGTAAAACAGTAAACGCTCCTCGCGGTTACACGGTAGAGCAAGTTCAAAAAGTGTACGAGCGTCTGTATAAAGGCGGAGCAAAAGGCGGTACGGTGTACGTAGACGGCAGCCGTGATGCACAAGTCTTAACGCTAAAAGCAGAAGAAAATACGTTTGATGAAGAAATTGAAGCGCCAAAAGAAGAAACGAAACCGCACGTTGTGTTAGTTGATACAATTAATGAAATTCGTTCAACTGATGTAACAATCGGTTCTGAAGTAGGTAATACGTGTCCGGTTTGCCGTCAAGGAACGGTAGAAGAAATGGGCGGATGCAACACATGTACAAACTGTGGTGCACAGCTGAAATGCGGCCTTTAATTTTGAATATGATTGACTAGTAAAAGCTGACTCAAACGAGTCAGCTTTTATTATGTATAAAAATGGGGCATAAATAAGAAGCGAGATCGAACGGTTCTTGTATTTGAATAAGCATTGTAGTATGATTTTAATTGAATGTCTTTTATCCAGTTTTATCTTATGACATCGCTTTATTTACACGTTTTTTTCACATAGATTATCAAACATGAACACGATATCACTATAAGAAACAGACATTTATGACTTATTATTAGCAATACATAATATTAATTGGGGGAGATTTCATGCCTACACCGAGTATGGA
>NZ_JBFULJ010000640.1:0-2217 GCF_056400385.1 Priestia sp. P5_B4 | reverse complement strand
CTTCATTTGGATAAAGAACAAAATCATATAATTCGCCTCTTAACCGATCGTTATAAAATTCAATTTTACGATTTAAAATGTCTAGACTCTGTTGTAAAGTTTGTATTTCCTGTTGTACAAGGTGTTTGCGGTTTTTAAGTAGATGTAATCTCTCTTGGCTTGTTTTATCACCTATTGCATGCCATTTAGTGTATTGTTTTAACTCTGTTATTAACATACCTGAACCTTTTAAATGGAGGAGAAACTTCGCCCATTCAATATCATCATCCGTATATCTTCGTAAATTATTCTCATCCCGATTAGGTGTAAGCAAACCTTGTCTTTCATAATATCTGAGTGAACTTGCTGTTACCCCAAGGATTTTTGCAAATTCTCCAATTGAATAAGCCATCGTATTCACCTTTTCTATCATTTATTTGAACTAATACTGAATGCTTAAAGTCAGTTATATATAATTGTTTTTTCTTTAGTATTGTCTCCTTATATCTATTGAACTTATCATTTAAAGTCGACTTTAAGTCAATAATGAATTTCTTCTTAAAACATCGACATTCTCTTGTTGACTTAAACCTAAGTTTAAGTCTTATACTACACCTGTTGTAACGATCAAAATAAAAAGAAAGGATGAGAGAGAGATGCCGGAAAAACAAACCGCAGGACGAGAGCTGTTAGGGGAATTTGCTCCAAAGTTTGCTGAGCTTAATGATGATGTTTTGTTTGGCGAAGTATGGGCGCGAGAGAAAGAGTTATCTCCGCGTGATCGAAGTATGATTACAGTTTCTGCCTTAATTGCGGGTGGAAACTTTGAGCAATTAACGCCGCATCTTCAAAAAGCAAAGAAAAACGGATTAACCAAAGACGAAATTGTAGAAGTGATTACTCATCTTTCGTTTTATACAGGGTGGCCCAAAGCATGGTCTGCTTTTAATATTGCTAAAAAAATTTATAACGCTTAAAAGGAGAGAGAAGAAATATGAAGCATGAAGAATTAAGTAATAGCACAATCTTTCCACTAGGACAAAAAGTGGAAGCCAACTTTAGTGGAGACGCCTATTTAAAAATGGTATTTACAGACGAAAAGCCGCTTAACACATCTATTGGAAATGTAACTTTTGCTCCAGGATCTCGTAATAACTGGCATTCTCATAAAGTTGGACAAGTATTATTAGTAACAGGTGGAGAAGGCTGGTATCAAGAAGAAGGTAAAGCAGCACTGTTAATAAAAAAAGGTGATGTCGTGAACATCCCACCAAATGTGAAACATTGGCATGGCGCCACAAAGGATAGCTGGTTTGTGCACTTAGCAATGACACCAGGAGAAACAGAATGGCTAGAACCTGTTGATGATGAATGGTTTAATAAGTTATAAGCATAACGTATATATGCCGTTTTAAGAAACTGGTCACATGATTACTCGCTTTTCATTTTATGGCTAGCAGCAATTGGCTCTGAAGAACCCAATGAAAAGCTTTTCAGAGATAAGAAACAAATCGATTGGTAACACCCGTGAGTAAAGATCAAAAAAGATTTATAAAGAGAAAAGCTGTATGTAAAACTAAATCAATTATTACTTGCTGAATTTGTTGCTAATGCGTACGTCAGCGTAGTTGAGTGGTGGCTCAAAAATGAAAAGCCATATTCACCGAGAGAAATGGCAGAAAAAGCAAGAGAGCTTTTAGAAAGAAACTTATAAACTTAGGTTTGGTTGGACAAAAGCTTTAGAAGAATAAAATTATCCATCTCCCATTCTTAATTATAATATCTTTTTTGTTTTAATKTGKWAAWAAAGGGTAAMTGTTYTAAGRATCAMCTAAAAATAGGAGGAGATMRAATGAGAARAGCGAAACAAGCTGYTGTRGCTTCTGCMKTAGGKTTAGCTGTRTTAGCGACGCCATTAGCTCTACCGAATTTAGGAGGTTCTGCAGGCTCTGCAGAGGCTGCAGAAGTTGGAGGAGACGTAACAGTTGATCCCGTAGCCATAGGACAAGCGATTGCAGATGCGGCTAAAACAGCCGACAATCGAAGTGGKTTCGTCAAGGGAGCRATGGAAAAAGCATTCTTTGAATCRGGTCAACRATAYAATGTAATGGTKATGAATTTGAGYCAAGGKTATAATTCAGATCAATTACAAGGTGTWCAATAYTTTGAYACCGTAGATTAYGATGGYATTACSTATGGWGTCTGGGTATTTGAAGAAGGAACATTTATTAATGAAGG
>NZ_JBFULJ010000639.1:0-2218 GCF_056400385.1 Priestia sp. P5_B4 | reverse complement strand
GATGACATCTTTTATTGTTTTACTCATCGATTAAACCCTCCTCGACATAAAAATTCACATAAAAAAGCCCCTTCTCCAAAAGAGAAGAGACGCTTATGTTTAGTTTTTATATTACGTATTCTTAAATTGCCATGTATGACTATAATATGTTCACATACGTTTGTCAAACGGAAAGTTTATGCATTATGTGTAACCAAGGCGATGAATCATTTATCTTTTATGTATACTAGGAATGTTTTAATTTATTTAAACAAAGACGAATGCAGGAATTAGTTGACTCAATTAATTCTTTATCGCCTTTTTTCAATCGAATTTCTAACGCACGTTGAAAATAATGATGTGCTCTGGAAACAATCCGCTGATCAAGTAAACATTTTCCATAATGCTGATAGACAAAGTCTTCATATATGTGAAGGTCTTCATCTGCTTTTAATTGTTCAATGAGTAGCTGAAACGTTTCATTCGCTTTATCCCACTGTTCTTGCCAGTGATATGTATGTCCAAGCCGGATCGTATTCAAAAATTCACCTATTGTATCAGCATGCCGGTCATATAGATAAATGGCCAGCAGCAGATGTCTTTCACTGCTCGTTAATTCTCCAAGTATGCGCTCATATACACCAATATGTCCATATGTTTTAGCAGCGGCACACTCATCCTCTTCTTCAAGAGCTCGTTTCTTTAAATAGATAATTCCCTGCTTCATTTTGTGTGGGTTAACCGGAACTTCTCGAAGCTGTTCATTAAATCGATAACTCATATTAAACGGAAGATCTCTGATGTTCATGCACGCTCCTTTCATGTGGCACATCAGCAAACATACTTTCATGACCGCTTGCTTTTGGTCCATTGGATGTAGGATTCTTTCCATTTTGATACGTTTACGCGATTTACAGGAAAGCTCAGCAAAAGTGCTGAGCTGTTGGTTCTTATTATTTTACTTATATATCCATTTTATCACAAAAAATACTACCGTAAAGATGCTCAGGCAGTCTTCATATAAAAAAATGGTTTTTTATCAATAAAAATGGTTTTATGCTCTTGAAAGCCTATACGCTGATACAATTTTTTGGCTTCTACGTTATTATATTCAACGTTTAACGATAAAAACATCTTACGCTTTTTGGCTTCTTGCTTGGCTACATTTAAAAGAGCCGTTCCTATCCCTTTTCCACGATAAGCTTCATCTACACATAGAGAGTCAATATAATAATCTCCATGTTCAGTTTCTATATCAATTTCCCACGCTGGATTATTAAGTTTAGCACGTACAAAACGCTTAACTGGTTCATAAAGCGTTTGTAACATACTTCCTTCGTAGCAAAGCATAAGTCCAACTACCTTCTCCTCGACTTCTGCGACTGTAATATGATGATAGCTATAGCGATTCTTCTCAGACAGAATAAACGCTTTAAGTCTTAAAAGCGCTTCTTCGTTCGTTGTAGCCGCTGTGTGAGAGCGCGCAATACTGCCAAGCATGTCATAAAGTAATTCCGTTACAGCAGAAGCATCTTCTTTTCTTGCTTTCCTTATTTTCACGATTTTCAAACTCCCTTTATTCTCTTCGCTTGCGTTATTTGTAGCAAACCTTCTTACCTATCTACTTTAACACGAAAAAGAAAAGAAAGAAAAAATTAACTCCTAATCTTCCTTTCATTGTATAATTAATGTATATTTTCAAATGAATGGATGATGACTATGAAAAAACGCCGTCAGCAGAAAGATACTACGGTAAGTGGATGGGAATTTTTAGCAGAAATTCTTTTACAAGTGCCTCAGCTGCTCATATGGCCACTGCGTCTTCTTATACGGATTGGTCGCTCTTTGTTGGATGGTATTTAGCCACTCCTATACAAATACTTACTTAACTCAAAAAAAAAGAAATTCAGCAGTTACTGAATTCCTTTATTAGTTTTTTGCTTTTGTGTATCCTGCTTCTTGCGCATCTTTTTCGGTACAAAACCAAATGAMGTTGTTCATGGTTTGATTGTAGTGCGCCCCAGTTGGCACGTGATAAATTTTAGAGTTTTGATTTCCTTTTATTTTACCTTCGCAGCTTTCGGCAGATTGAGTATCTTTTTGATTAGAAGAGGACTGATTTTTTACAGCATCCGTATTATACCCTTTTTCCTGAGCATAGTTTTCAATGCTCCAGATTCCTTTTTCGCTTTTTCGAGCCTGCTCCTGGATTTTCTTAAATTCATCTACGTACTTTGTG
>NZ_JBFULJ010000638.1:0-2225 GCF_056400385.1 Priestia sp. P5_B4 | reverse complement strand
GCTCAAACCGATCATTATACATTTCATTCATGTCGTCAAAGTCACCGATTGTATACAAAGGAATTTTAATATCTCTACGCGATTGCACCATGTGTTCAAAATCAATAAACAAACCGTCATTCGTTAAAGTAAGAAGCGTATTTGCTAACACGAGCGGCAATATTGGATATTCTAACTTCTTCCTTCTAAATACAAATCTTTTTTGCTTAATTTCTGACATTTTCAACGGAATGATTCGGCTTAAAATATGCTTCATATCATATACGTCTCGAAAATAGATTTTGTTATAAAATCCATCATCATGAGCTAAATAAACAAATTGATTACCGAGTTTATTATTAAATGGCGAATTGAGCGGTTTTTTTAAATGACCTAAATACAGCAGCGCTGCAATATCTTGAGGTTCTAACAAATCTAACGAAGATACATCCTCAAAATCAATCCAACAAAAATCACCATAATTATAAACATCATCTTCTGCTAAAAGATGAATTTGTTCTTCTTCTACGTAGTCCATATGGGTTTGGTAATGGTAATCACTGTCTTCAAAACCGTGCTTTAACAATAATATATTTGCAAGCGGCGTAGGAAGGGAATGATAAAACTCTTTAAATTCAATTCCATATGTAATAAAGCATTTTTTATTTACATGGCCATTAATATAAACGATATCTCTTATTTCATCTGCTTTACTCAACCGTTCTAACCACCTTATTGATTGATTCTGTGATCGATATGTAACCGTTCTACTGATTTATATATTATACTTCTAAAATAAACAATGTGTAAATATATATTGTTGGCAATTTCTTTTGTATTCACTGCCTCTTCTACTGATCATTTTATTTGATAGGAAAGAAAGGTATAGAGCTGATTGTGAATGTGGTAGAATGTGTGTATCTTATTAATTAGCATGTATGAACACGGAGGTATACAAAATGGATGTTCGCCATTTACATTACTTAACAGAAGTGGCTAAACATAAAAATTTCACAAGAGCTTCTGAAGCGCTGCATATTTCGCAACCTTCTCTCAGTAAAATGGTTAAATCATTAGAAGAAGAGCTCGGCACACCTTTGTTTGATCGCGCTGGCAAACAAGTTCAGCTTACCGATGCAGGAATAATTGTGTACGAGCAAGCAGAAAGTATTTTATCTTCTCTCCGAGATTTATCGGATTCCCTCTATGATTTAATGCATTTAAAAAGAGGAACCATCAAAATAGGCATTCCCCCTATTGTTGGTACATTGTTTTTTCCTACTATTATTAAAGCATTTCGAGAGCAATACCCTGAGATTCATATTCAATTAGTGGAATATGGCGCTAAAAGAATGCAAAAATTTGTGGAACAAGGAGAAGTGGATGTGGGCGTAGTTTTACTTCCAGTTGATGAAAACATGTTTTTTACGACTCCTTTAGCCCGAGAAACACTGCAGCTTGTTGTTCATAAATCTCATCCGTTGGCTCAGCATTCTACGATTTCATTAAAAGAGTTAAAAGACGAAACGCTTATTTCCTTTCATGAAGACTTCACCATGCATGAAATGGTCTATAACGAATGTTTAAAAAATGGATTTACACCTAATATTGCTTTTAAAAGCTCTCAGTGGGACTTCATTGGAGAGCTGGTAGCTGCTAATCTCGGCATTGCTCTTTTCCCTTATTCATTATGTGAAAAGCTTGATTTGGAGCATGTGAAAGTAATTAATCTCGAGAATGCTATTCCGTGGGAAATTGCTTTAATCGTAAAAAAAGATCGCTATATCTCTTATGCTACACAGGCTTTTATTGATTATATTAAAAGTACAGTTTAACAAAGCGGAAACAAAAGTAGTTTAATTAAAAATCCGAACGAGTTTGATTCTTGATAGAAAATCCAACTCGTTTGGATTTTTTCATGGCGGTGTAACATGTCAGTCATACTAAATCATTTATCCCATTGGTTCATCTTTAAATTGAATTGATTTAGGCATATCTCCATCTCTTTTATTAAATAATTAGACCTTATATTTCACAAACTCTTTTTTGAAAAGGTTACCAACGCATTTGTAAAGAGATTTCTTTCAACTATAACTAAAAAGAATAGTTATCATAGTTATTATATATTTCATATTATAGTCGATTTTTTGTAAGATAAGTGTGTAGCATTCATTTACTGAAGTTGTATCCCCATTTGCAAAATCCAAATAGTTTCTCTTTTCCCATGATGGAGTCGTCTTTTCAGC
>NZ_JBFULJ010000637.1:0-2232 GCF_056400385.1 Priestia sp. P5_B4 | reverse complement strand
GCGTTATACAAAGAGCTAGAAAGGTAAAAAATCGTTTTTTCCGTTTATTTGTATAGTCCATCACGCTTCTGTCTCCTTTCGTTTAAAGTACACAAGTGCTGATAAGCTAATGACTAAAATAATGAGCGCCATGCACACACCTTGAGTTGCAGCATAGCCGGCGTCTTGTCTTCTAAAATATAAGTCATACATAAAAGTAGACATTGACTGCGATGCATCTCCAGGCCCTCCTCCTGTCAGCGCAACAATTACGTCAAACAGTTTTAAACCCCCAATAATATTTAAAACGACATTAATTGTAATCGAAGGCATAAGCAATGGAAGCGTGATGTTTTTAAACTGCTGAAGAGCCGATGCTCCGTCAAGCTGCGCTGCCTCGTAATAATCTTTTGAAATACTTTGCAGCCCCGCTAAATAAATAATCATCGCAATTCCAACGAATTGATACGTATTGACGAACACGATAATCCAAGAGTTAAGCTCTGGAGTTCCCAAAGCATTAATCTTCTCAAAACCTAAAAATACAAGAAGGTCATTTAAAGCGCCTCCTTGGTAGGCAAAAAAGAAGTACCAGATATAACCCATAATAATTGGGCTGATAATAACCGGAAGGTAGACAATTGTTCTTGTTACAGCTTTCATTTTAATGCTTTGATTCAGAAGCAAAGCGTATAACAAGCCAATAATATTTTGAAAAATAGTACTGCCTATTCCGTAGAGCAGCGTATTTTTTATCACAAGCCAAGTCGTTGGATCTGCAAGCAAACGTTTATACTGCTGGAGCCCAATCCAATCATATGTTTGTGAAAATCCATTCCAATTAGTAAAGGAAAGTCTAATTCCGTTAATAAAAGGATAGATAATAAAAACGGTGATAATTACTAAGCCGGGAAGGTACATCCACCATAAAGAGGACTCTGTTTTTAATTTTTTCTTTCGTTTTTTCGTATCTCTTACTACAGAAACCGGCTCTTTCCTGACTAATTCATTCATCGTGTTCACTCCTATTTCAGCTTGTGGTGAAAAGAAGCAGAAGCCTATCTCCCTGCTTCTCGGCGAACAAGGAACTTTTGCACACTATTTTATTGTTTACTGAGACGCTTGTACTCTTTTTCCATCTCTTTTGATAATTGCTTTGGCGTTAAACTTCCCGCTAGCAATTCTTGACCTGTAGAAGACATCACTGCCCACATACCGCTCGGTAAATACTTTCGGTCGAAGTATGGCTCAACTTTAATATCGCTATACTTATCGTAGTATTCAGAGTAGTAGTTTTGTGTTTTATTGTTTGTCAGAGCCGATGCTGAAGACGTTCCTTCGGCAATCTTTTTGGCAACTTCGGGCTGTGACACAAATTCAATAAATTTCTTGGCTTCTTTAAGGTGCTTAGAATCTTTCCACGCAGCAAGGGTAAAGCGCTCTCCGCCGATCCAGCTTTGCGTACCGCCTTTATGAATAGCAGGCACCGGTACCGTTCCTACTTTTACTTCAGGATTTAATTCTGTTGCATCCGGTCCAAGAGATCCGCCCACAAATGTGAAAGCAATTTTATTTTGAGCCATTAATTCCGTTGCTTGAGATACTTTTGCGGTTAATACATCTTCATTCAGCAGCCCTTTTTTCTTCATTCCTGCCATTGTTTCCGCTAGCGGCGTGTAGTTTGACCAATTAAATGTTCCTTTTTCCAACTGCTTAGCGTAGTTCTTATTTTTTGCTGTAATAAGCTGAGGTGTAGCCAGCTGATCAAACACTTGAGCAATATTGCCATTTTCCCCTCCCGGGATCCATAGAGGCGCTATTTCTCCTTTGCTCTTCTTTTTTACTGTTTCTAATGCTGTTATAAATTCATCCATTGTGTTAGGAGGCTTTATTCCGTATTTTTCTAACAGCGTCGCATTATAGCTAATTCCGTCTTTTGCTTGATTTAAAGGATACGCATACACTTTGCCGCTTTTATCTTTTAAAATTTGATTTAGCGCTGGATCCAAATGCTGAACCCAATCCATATCTTTTAAATCTGCTACATATTCCCCGTAACGAAGCTGAGACCAGCCGTGCGTATCAAATAAATCCGGCATATCATTTGCACCCATTTTCACACGAAGCATATCTTCATAGCCGTTACCCGGAAAATTCGCATCAATTTTAATATCTGGATTTTGTTTTTCAAATTCTGCAATCGCATTTTGAAGCGCTTTTCTCTCCCCTTTATTACTCATCGTAGAAAAAAGC
>NZ_JBFULJ010000636.1:0-2241 GCF_056400385.1 Priestia sp. P5_B4 | reverse complement strand
GTAAAAAAGCCGAAGTCAACGCGTGACTTCGGCTTTTCTTTTTAATTATTTATTTGAACGTTTTAAGATGCTTTTAGCGTGTGAAAATGTATCAAAGCTTGCTTTTCCGTGATACGCACCCATTCCGCTGTCACCAACGCCGCCAAATGGAAGATAGTGAGACGTCATATGATTAATCGTATCATTGATAGAACCGCCGCCGAATGACACGCTATTTAAGATGTGATCTTGGACTGCTTCATCTTCAGAGAAAAGATAAAGTGCTAATGGTTTTGGACGTTTTACGATTGCTTCAATTACTTCTGAGATTTCATCGTATACGATGACTGGAAGAATTGGTCCAAAGATTTCATCTTGCATCACATTGTCTTCCCATGAGATGTTGTCAAGAACAGTTGGTTCAATAAACAGACGAGAACGATCCGTTTTGCCTCCAAAAACAATATCTCCGGTTGTTAAGAAGCTGCTAAGGCGATCAAAATGCTTTTCGCTCACTACGTGAGGGAAGTCTAGGTTTTGTGAAACATCTTCGCCGTACGTGTTTGTTACAACTTCTTTTAGGCTAGCTAGCAGCTCGTCTTTTACATTTCGTTGAACAAGAATGTAGTCTGGCGCTACGCAAGTTTGGCCAGCATTTGCAAATTTACCGCGCGCAATGCGTTTTGCTGCTTCTTCAATATTTGCATCTTCGTGTACAATTGTAGGACTTTTTCCGCCTAGCTCAAGCGTAACAGGTGTTAAATGTTTAGCARCAGCTTCTGCCACAATTTTGCCGACCATTGTACTTCCTGTAAAGAAAATGTAATCAAAGTTTTCTTTTAGTAAAGCCGTGCTTGTTTCCACTTCACCTTCGACTACCGTCAAGTATTCTTCAGGGAAGTTTTCATTAAACATCTTAGCAAGAAGGCTTGACGTATGAGGTGTTAATTCAGAAGGCTTTAACACCACGCAGTTACCTGCAGCAATCGCGCCTACTACTGGTGATACAGCAAGTTGGAACGGATAGTTCCAAGGTGCAATCACTAGAGCTAAACCGTATGGATCTTGATAAATGTAGCTTTTTGCTCCAGCATGAGTAGATGGTGTTTCTACTTCTTTTGGCGCTGCCCATTCTGCAAGATTTTCAACTGCAAAGTCGATTTCGCTTAGCACAAGACCAACTTCTGCACGTTTTGCTTCAAATTCTGGTTTGTTAAGGTCAGCTTTTACTGCTTTTAAAATGTCGTCTTCATGACGTACAACAAGTTCTCTTAATTTCTTTAGCGTTTCGATACGGAACGCAACGTCTTTTGTTTTACCGCTATTAAAGAATGAAAGCTGTTTTTCTGTAAGTTCTTGATAGTTATTCATCAGAAAATCTCCTTTTACTTCACATTTTTAACTCTTTATTCAATGAACAGAAATAGCTGCTGCTTATTTCCAAGTTGTAACCGTATTGACCGGTAAACGGTAAGAAGCATGGCCTTCGCTCGCTGCTTTACCGATTGAGATAAGCATAATTGGAAGATAACGTTCTTTATCTAAACCGAATTCTTCTGCGATTAAGTGTTTTTCGTATCCGCCGATTGGATTTGTATCATATCCGTGAGCGCGAGCAACAAGCATAAGCTGCATAGATACAAGACCTGAATCAATTAGCACGATGTCTTTCATATCTGCTTTTGGCATGTTTTCGTAAATCGGCTTAAAGAAATTTAGCTGCTGTTCTTTAATGTCCTGAGGCATATAGCCAAGCTCTACTGCTTTTCCGAAAATTTCGTCTGCATATTCGACGTTGTTCATGTCACCAAACACGGCAATAACAGTTGAAGATGTATGAACTTGTTCACTGTTAAATTTCGCAAGTTTAGCTAATTTTTCTTTGCCTTCCGGCGTTTCAATTACAACAAAGCGCCACGGCTGCATATTAACAGAAGAAGGAGCACGCATAGCTTCTGTAAGAATTTCTTCCATTTCCTCACGGCTGATTTTTACTGAAGGATCATATTTTTTAATTGAACGGCGTTTTAAAGCAATTTCGTTAAAATCTTTTATAGTCATAGTCATTATTCCTTTCTTTTTAGGCGTTAAACTTATTTATTGTCATTCCTATATTTTTGATTGTGGACAATTGTTTGACATATCAATAATTGATACATCAACAATATAATACATTGATTTAAGAATTGCAAGGGAAAAAGTTTAAACTTTTGAAGTGGGGTTAGTTGGAAGTGTGAAGTTATATTCTACTGGGAACAAATA
>NZ_JBFULJ010000635.1:0-2242 GCF_056400385.1 Priestia sp. P5_B4 | reverse complement strand
TAAAAAAGCAGCTTTCTATACATGTATAGAAAGCTGCTTTTTTACGTGACAGTTTCAAACTTCAGGGTGTGAGGTGGGATAGTTTTTGTTTACCCGTCTATATCTAAATAAAACAATCTAAATGATAATGAAGTAGAAATTATTTATTCCGTTTGTTTATAAATTGTTTAAATATAAGAAGAAGCAGTTTAGCTTTGGAAAATAAGGGAAGAAGTATACTAACTTGCCTGTGTATATTTAGAAAAGGAGGGATAAAGATGTCGTTAGCTCATTTTGATGATATTTCAGAAATTTGCTATGCATGTGAAAAACAGCCTCTTGGGAAAAGACAAAAACGCATTGGCGTATGGACGGAAAAAGAAATGAGAAAGCCTGTTGAAGAGAGAGTAGAAAATCAGAAGGTGGTCGCCCTTTCTCGTTAATGTAAAAAAGCCTTTAGCTCATCTAAAGGCTTTTTTACATATTGGCGTTTGGACATGTGTGAAGGGTCATAGAAGCAATCGTTATAAATCTTCTAGTCTTTGAACTTTTTTGCCTTCTATTTTATGCTGTTCCATTGTTTCTTTTAACTCTTTGTTCGCCGTTGTCATCGTTGTTTCATTTGTTACGCCCATAAATGACCAGCCGTGAGATTCAAGCCAGTACTTGAATTCCCGCAAAAACTCTTCCTGCGTTCCTCCCGTATGATAAAAAGCTCCTTGAATTGTAATAGCCGGTTTCTCCGTGTTATACGTCACATACATTTTATTTGCACACATCCGAATAGACCTCCTCTATTAATAAACAAACGTAAATTGACAAAGAAGCGCTGAATCATCCCTCAATAGTTACACTATTTCTCTATTTGACTGCTGTTTTCCTTTTTATCTCTGCGATTAATCATAATAAAATCAAGTTTTTTACAGAAAGAGGAATGTAAGTAAACAGATAAAAAGCTCGTTTCGCAATCAAACCGTCATATTTCTACATATTCTTTAAGGGTCATGTAAAAGTTGTAACATAATGAATGGCACTGTAAGAAACTTAATCCAATTAGAACAAATGTTACTGTTTTTTTTAATGAAAAGGCGAATCTATGTGCTAAGGTAATAACAGGTTCAAATTTTAGGAGGTAGTTTTTGTGAGTAAAAAACGTGTAAAAAAATGGGCAGTTGCTTCTGCAGCGTCTGTAGCATTTCTAGCAAGTCAAGGAACAGCATCAGCAGCAGCTTCGCACAAAGTCGTAAAAGGAGATACCTTGTGGGGGCTTGGCCAACAAAATGGGGTTACGGTAGATGAGCTAAAAGGTGCTAATAACCGCCAAAACGACATGATTTACGTTGGAGAAACATTAACGATTCCTGACCAGGGACAAGCACAACCTGCCGCTAGTCCGGCAACATCTGTACATACAGTAGCACAAGGCGAAACGTTATATCATATTGCAACACAAAACGGCATGACTGTGGATCAGTTAAAAGCTGTTAACGGTTTACAAAGTGATATCATTACCATCGGACAAACGTTAAAACTTCAAGGAGAAGCACCGGCGCAGGCACAAACTGCTCCGTCTACATCGGTTTCTGCACAAGATCAAGATTTACTAGCAAGATTAGTAGAGGCAGAAGCAAARGGTGAGCCGTATCAAGGAAAAGTAGCGGTAGCAATTGTGGTATTAAACCGTGTAGCTTCACCCGAATTTCCAAATAACATTCACGACGTTATTTATCAGCAGCTAGGAAACGGTGTATATCAATTTTCACCAGTAGCAAACGGCGCAATTAATCAGCCTGCATCAGAAGAATCAAAACAAGCGGTAAGCGAAGCATTATCAAACCCGCATGAAAACGATGCGCTGTTTTTCTATAATCCGAAAATCGCTGAAAGCCAATGGGTTGCAACGCAGCAAGTAACGGCAGTTATCGGAAACCATGTATTTGCAAAATAAGTAGATTTCTTTCAAATATAAACATATATTTCATATATATGTAATGTTGATACAGAGAGACTGCCACAAAAGTATTTTGCTTAAAGTTAAATCCGAATCATTAATCGTTATTAATGGTTCGGATTTTTTTGTTGTTATGGTAAACGCAGATTTCATATATGTGGTGGTTTCTAGCTGTTAATTGGAGGGCAAGGCGAAGACTCCTGCGAAAAAAGCGGAAAGCGAGAAGCCTTGCACGGAAATCAAGATCGGCGTACCAAGCGATCCATACGAGTTAATGTATCTAATTTATTCATCTTTAGATTAATACAGTTA
>NZ_JBFULJ010000634.1:0-2242 GCF_056400385.1 Priestia sp. P5_B4 | reverse complement strand
CTACATCAATAATTGCTGTGTTTGGATGAACAAGTTCAGAAGGCAGCGTGGCAAGCGGCTCTGTTGTTGTAATGGTTAAGATTTGGCCACTGGCTTTCATTTCTTTAATTTTAAGTGCACTTTTCATTGCTTCGCTTTCTTTTATCGTTCTTTCTAACGAATGTTTCACGGCTTCAGCATTTAGATCCTTGCCATTTTGAAACGTAATCCCGTCTCTAATCTCAAATACCCAGGTCGTCCCATCATCTTCTGTTTTCCACTTTTTTGAAAGCCACGGTTCAATCTGTAATTGCTCATTAACTTTTACTAACGTTTCGGCAATACCGGCTCGTACAGTTGTATAATTTAACTGTGGATCGAGCGTGTCACTTGGAAAATTCGATACAAAAGTAAGTGATTTCTTTTTACACTTTTCTTCGGTACTCGCAGAGTTACTCGAACATGCCGCTAGCAGACCTATCACAGCAAGCGTTAAGCATAGCAAACTTATCCTTTTTCTCATATAAACCCCTCCTTTATTCAAAACTATCTTTCTTTTATGTACGTTCTCTAACTATAACTCCCCCCTTTAAATCGTAACGATTATTATTATCATAAAAAGTTTAATTTGTTTACCTTACTTTGTCAACAAAGGTTTTTAAAGKATATGGGTGCTCTAACACTTGTTTTCACCCGTTATGATGATTAAATTTATTGATAGCGCATACAAATGAGCATAAAAAAACAAAGCCTTCTCGAGGCTTTGTTTATGCAGCGTGTTTTTTTCTTTTATATTTCCACATCATATATCGATAACGAATCGTGCAGCCTATACAATATCCCATCAGCGCTACACCGGCAGCAAGAATCACCATTGCACTAAATACATAGCCGACAAGCGTATAACCAAGTAAAAAGGAAATGAAAGCAATTCCGATACATACAGTTGCAATCCATTGGTTAAAAAGCTGCTGATCCCGGTCTTCCATTTGATAAGAAGAAGCAGGCTTTTTGAGAAGCGTTTTCCCTGCCATAATTACGGGATTACGCTTTGTTGCAAGTGTGACTACTCCAATGAGAAAAGGCAAAAGTAAAAGCCACTTTGCCGCAAGTAAAGCGATCAAAACCGTTATAACGATAAAGAATTGATTAAGCTGAACTAATGGTTTGGGAATGCTCATGGAACTCCTCCTTCTCAAAACCCATTATACAAATTGGTTTACTAATTTAAAAGAAAAAGCACTCCAAATGAGCGATAAGACTCATGCAAAAAAGTTACATAATTTCACTAACGTACTTTAAGATCAGTATCGTAAATAAAATCAAGACAACGTATCGTAAAGAACGAATTCGACGTTGAAGAAGACGTTTTACATGCCTTTTATTACGCATATGGGTTCTTCCTTTCGTATATTGAATTGTCTCTAGACACACTTATATCATACTTTTTTGGAAAGTACCAACGTCAGAAAAAATTGCCAAGAACCACAGCTTTATGCGCTTAAAAAGCCTTTTCCAATTACATCTCGTACATCGTGCACAATCACAAATGCTTCATCATCAATTTTTTTAATCAGCTTTTTAAGTTTAATAAGCTCTTGTTTATTAATGACCACATACAAGATTTCTTTTGATTCTTTTGTATAGTTCCCTCGACCGTTTAGAATCGTTACTCCGCGATCAAGCTGCTCATTGATTTGATCCGCTACTTCATTTTTGTTGCTTGAAATAACGGTAACGGCCTTTTTGGCATCAAATCCTTCAATAACGAAGTCAATTACTTTTGTTGTAATATAAAGCATGACGATCGTAAATAGTAGCTTTTCGATTCCAATAATAAAATAAGAAGCCAATACCACTAGTAAATCAACTATTAAAAGTGCATGACTGACTTTCCAGTTTAAAAACTTATTTAGAATTCGAGCAATAATGGCTGAACCTGCTGTTGTTCCACCAACTCGTAAAATCATCCCAATTCCAACGCCTAGCAGTACACCGGCAAAAACCATGCCAATGAGTTCTTCATGAAGATGAAGACCCCAGCCTTCAGTTACGTGAAGAAAAATAGATGTAGCGATAATCGTAATCATCGTATAGACGATGGTTTTTTTCTCTAAAAATTTATACCCTACGATAAGCAAGATACCGTTTAAAATAAAGTTAGTGATGCCCGTTGAAAGATGCGTTGTATAATATAAAATAATTGATATACCCGTAACGCCGCCTTCACCTAATCCTATTGGAATGACAAACATGTTAACTG
>NZ_JBFULJ010000633.1:0-2243 GCF_056400385.1 Priestia sp. P5_B4 | reverse complement strand
CTGCCGGGGTGGTGGAATTGGCAGACACACAGGACTTAAAATCCTGCGGTAGGTGACTACCGTGCCGGTTCAAGTCCGGCCCTCGGCACCATTTATAATTTTAACTTGCCTTTTTTATTTTGCCGATGTGGCGGAATTGGCAGACGCGCACRACTCAAAATCGTGTTCCTTCGGGAGTGTCGGTTCGACCCCGACCATCGGTACTTTAGCTTTACCAATACATAATAGTAATTAACTTTGAATATACCGTAATATCAACGTTCTTCACAGTAGTGGAGGACGTTTTTTTGTGTTCTTAACAGTACAGCCTGTTTTATCTGTATCACTTCTAATCGTGTGAACAAATTATTATGAACCTATTAGGAGGAAACAGTCATGGCTAGACGTAAGAATGTTTTAAGTGATGCTGAACTTTCTATAATACGTAAAAGTAAGAAATCGTATGTAGAAACCTTTAAAGAAGCAGTTGATCTATTCGTAAAAGACTGTGATTTACGTAATTTAAGACCGTATACCATCAAATACTACTGCAATGAAATAAATGCCTTTTTAAACCTTCTTTCAGAACAAGGAATAGACACTAATCTTTTAAAGCCTTACAACGTTACAGAAGAACATATTAAAGAAAACGTAATTCTTTATATGCGTAACTATAAAGGCTTGAAGATAGTGTCTATCAATACACGTCTACGTGCTTTACGTGCCTTGTTTAACTTCCTTCATAAACATAAGCATATTTCTAAAAATCCAATGGAAAATACAAAGCTGTTAAAAGACCGTAAGCGAATCATTCCCACGTTTACTAAAGAACAACTTAATAAATTATTACGGCAACCAGACCTTAAAACGTTTGTAGGTGTTCGTGATTATACAATTATGCTGTTGTTTCTAGAGACTGGTATTCGTGTAAATGAATTAGTTGGACTGTCACTAGCTGATATACGTTGGGAAGATAATTTAATGGTCATTCGCAACGCCAAAAGCTATAGAGAACGTCTAGTACCTATTCAGAAAGAAATGAAGCACCAATTAAAGAAATACATTGCTATTCGTGGCTATGTAGAAACTGATAGCTTATTTGTCACTATAGACGAAACTTCTCTTACAAGACGTGCAATACAGCAACGAATTGAGAGATACGGAGTAAGTGCAAAGATTAAAGGTGTAAGATGCAGCTGTCATACATTTAGGCACACGTTCGCTAAACTGAGTGTTCAACAGGGGGCTAATATTTTTGAATTACAAACTATCTTAGGACATACCAGCATGGAAGTAGTGAAAACATACGTGAATCTATTTGGTACGGATGTAAGAGACAGTCATCAAAAGTTTTCACCTTTGAAACTAATTGATAAACGATTATAAACAAAAAAGCCACCTACTGCGAATAGGTGACTCAAAGAGTTAAATGCTTTCACTGGACGTTAAACAATTCTAATCAGCAATCACTAAAACTAAATAACGAACAGTTAATTCCCTTTCATTTTATCAAAAAAATTTTATAATGCAAGGTTTCTTAAGTGCTGTCTTTTTTAGACTCTGTTCCAACGTGGAAAGCCAAATAACACGTTGTTAAAATAAACTTGATAGGTTATGACTTAGCCGATGCAATAATTAAGTCTAGGATGCATATAACAGTTCTCTGTTGCTGTTGCATCTGAAAGGTGAAAGCTACCTTAGTGCTGTCGTTAGGAAGGGTGTGCAACTACGGTTGCGTAGGACAAGCTATAAGTATTTATTTCTTTTCTAAGTCCTCTAAAACAATGAGGTAAGGATTAAGTAATTGAAAAGCCAAAGCGTAAAATTACAGGATGATGAAACTGTCAGGGACATCTGAAACAGTAAGCTTGTTATGTGGAAACGCTAGCGATAACAGAGATAATACATACACGGATACCTTAATTCGATACACCATGGTGTGCAAAGTATTAATTCGCCTACTACTTACATTGACATTTTATTTTTGTCTTTGTAGGTAGGCAATTTATAGCCAAGCCGTGTTCCTTATTCTCAATCCATGTTGGCAAAACCAAAGAAAATATACAAGCATTATAACAAAAGTAAGCTAGTGTGCTTAACAAATATTGGATGATATATGTTATCCTTCATTGAGGAGGAATCTAACATGGAGAAGGATAAAGAAAAGCAAAAAAGACAACAAGAAGAATTAATGAAAAAAGTATATATAGAATTAATGCAAATCAGTGGTGAAGTAGAAGAATTAAACAAAATCAGGCTAAATG
>NZ_JBFULJ010000632.1:0-2248 GCF_056400385.1 Priestia sp. P5_B4 | reverse complement strand
GTTACTAATCACAAACGGTGATAAGCCCGGTAAGTTTAACTCTTCTGTCAGCTGAGATACAACCTCTAATGCAGGCTCATATAATGTCATAATGCCGTCAAAAGGATTTTTGTGATGCTCTGCTTTAATAATCTCAAGAGCTTTGTCTGGGGTGTGAAATAAATCAATGGGTATGAAATTTTGTACGTTTTTAAGATGCTTAGGTTCTACTTCTTCTTGGTTATAAAAAAACGTCAATTTAATTCCGAGAGCTTCTGCTTCTTCAAAAATAAACGGTAAATATGTATTTTGTAACACAACTGCTAGATGCTTATTTTGTAACGGCATTTACTTCCCCCCTACTTTTAAACAGCTCTTCACTGTTCGATGACTAAATTCTAATGACCGCTTCATATATTTGTCAATTTAATTTTATATAACATTAGGAATATATAGAATATTTAATATATTAGTAAAAAGTAAAGAAAAGAATGGGTTTATAGAGTTAATACTAAAGCGAAACTAAAAGCAGAAATTTTGCTATTTGATTATAGAGATATTTTTAGAAAAATTTAATGAGAATTTTTCTAAAAAAAGAAAGGGCGACATAGATTCAACCTTTCTTTTTTTGTTTTTTATTAAAATAGATATTAACCATTTATAAAGTTACATCTTTTTCAGCCATCTCATTTAGTATTCTTTTTTTGACGTAGCATTTATTTCATAGGCTGCAAATGATTATTAGCTTTTTGTTTGGCATCACGCTGAACGAAAAAAATGATGCAAAGCGCCAGAAGATATAAACATGCAAAAGCTGTTATGTACCAAAGTGCTGAGGTGATTCCGCTTACGTCCATAGTAAAGCCAATAAGTGCAGGGAAAACAGCTCCTCCAAGTCCTGAAAAACCAGTAATTAAACTTGTTACAATACGAGCAGATCCAGTAAACGTATGGTTAGCATATACCATCGTTATCGAATAGATACCTGACATGGCAAGCCCTAAAAATCCTAATAAAATATAGCCTGCTACTGCTTCTTTTAACACAATAAACAGCACTAAACTCACAATTGTTCCTCCAATGCTGCCAAAAAGATAACGTTCGTATGTAACGATTCGAATAATCCATCCAGTAGCCACTCGTCCTATTAGCATAGCCAACCAAAAAACGCTTATGCTCAAAGTAGCCTGTGACGGGATTACATCTAGATACGCGATAAAAATAGACGAAAGAAAATTATTCATACTGCTTTCTACTCCGGCGTACATAAAAATCATCACACTAAAAAGAGCAAGTATTTTCCATCTTTGATTTTTAGCAAGCACAGGCGCAGGTTCTGAGTTGGCGTCTGAAGCATGACTTTCTGAAGTTAAAACAGTCTCTTTTTTAAAAGAAATCATTTTACAGACCACAACCATTAGTAAAGCTAGTACACTCGTTATAAAAAATGAAAACCTCCAGCTGTTCTGTGAAATCAATAAGCTAGCTACTAACGGCATCAACAGCGCACCTAGACCAAATGACACTTCTAAATAACTCATAACAATAGCTCTTCTACCGATAAATACTTCCATCATTAAAGTAGCTACAACTACTTCCAATGCGGCTACACCAATACCGTTTAAAAAATTGAATGCAATAATCCACTCGAATGGAGGCAATAAAAGCATACCTATTTGTGATAGCGCTATCATTAGTGCGGAAACTGTAAGTAAATTCATTTCTCTAAAGCGTCCTAATAGAAAAGAAGATAGCGGAACTCCTATCAAAAATCCTAAAGAACCTAATAATACAAGCTGTCCGCCAACTGTATAGGACACATGATAATGTGTTAACAATTGCGGTAAGACGGACCCTACGGCTGTAATGACTAATCCGCCCAGCAAATAAAGCGCATATGAAGCTAGCGCAAACTTTTTCATCTCCCCACTCCCTTAAATTCTCTAAAACTTTCTTTCTGTACTTAATTATAAAGCTTTTCCTTTAGTTGTTAACTGAAATTTGAGAAAAAAACCATTCTTCCTGCTCTACTTAATTTCCAGTCATTTATAAGATAAAACAAAAAGAAGAAGACAGATGCCTCCTTCTTTTTGTTTTTCACTTTACAGTGACGCTTTTAAAATAGCTAAAATATCATCTTTATTTAGTTTTTTAAAGTTACCGAAACCTCCGTACGCCATTTCACGAGCAGCAATTCCAGCAATTTCGTCTAGTCGCTCTTCTCCGATATCGTAATCTGCTAAGCGAGAAGGTGCACCAAGGCTTGACC
>NZ_JBFULJ010000631.1:0-2248 GCF_056400385.1 Priestia sp. P5_B4 | reverse complement strand
GCAATGCCTGTGTCAGGATCATTTCAAGTATACGCTACGAAGTTTATCGGGCCGGGAACTGGTTTTGCGGTTGGCTGGCTTTACTGGCTGACTTGGGTGGTGTCTGTCGGTTCGGAGTTTACAG
The DNA here is from genome assembly GCF_056400385.1 of Priestia sp. P5_B4. Taxonomy (NCBI): domain Bacteria; kingdom Bacillati; phylum Bacillota; class Bacilli; order Caryophanales; family Bacillaceae; genus Priestia; species Priestia sp. P5_B4. The sequence continues at coordinate 2,124 of NZ_JBFULJ010000631.1, read as the reverse complement.
CGTCTGGATTGCTTATGCAAAGATGGTTTCCTGACGTTTCGGTTTGGATATGGAGCGCGCTGTTTGCCCTTTTATTATTTGGTTTAAATGCAACATCTGTACGTTTTTTCGGTGAAACAGAATTTTGGTTTTCAAGTATTAAAGTATTAACCATTATTKTATTTATTATTTTAGGCGCAGCAGCGATGTTTGGATTCATTCCCCTTAGCGGTCATGAAAAAGCGCCGATGCTTTCTCACTTTACAGGAGAGGGCGGTTTATTTCCAAATGGACTTATGCCTGTATTAATTACGATGGTTTCTGTTAGCTTTGCTTTTTCGGGAACAGAATTAATTGGTATTACGGCTGGGGAAACAGAGGATCCGGAAAAGAATATACCTCGCGCAATTAAAAATATCATTTGGCGTACGTTCTTCTTTTTTATAGGAGCCATGTTTGTACTATCTGGATTGATTTCATGGAAACAAGCAGGAGTGTTAGAAAGTCCATTTGTAACGGTATTCGATCAAATAGGTATTCCTTACGCAGCAGATATCATGAACTTGGTTATTTTAACAGCTTTATTATCAAACGCTAATGCAGGATTATATGCATGTTCGAGAATGCYATGGTCATTATCTGATCAAAAAATGGTCAGCACTTGGTTAGGAAAAGTAACGTCTAAAGGAGTTCCATTTAATTCGTTGCTTATCAGCATGGGAGTGGCATGTCTGTCCTTGCTGTCAAGCGTAGTTGCACCAACAACTGTTTACTTAGTATTAGTTTCTATTTCTGGATTTGCGGTTGTAGCTGTATGGATGGCTATTGCGGCTTCTCACTTTATGTTCAGAAGACGCTATATTAAAGAAGGGAATGATGTATCGGAGCTTGTTTACAAAGCTCCTTTATATCCTATTGTACCTATTTTAGCGTTTGTTTTATGCTTTGCTGCTTGTGTAGGACTGGCTTTTGATGAGAGTCAGCGTATCGCATTATACTGCGGTATCCCCTTTGTCCTTTTTTGTTACTTGTTTTATTATTTGAAAAATAAAAAAGGAAACAGAAAAAACGAAAGTCAGCCTATAGCAAAATAAAAAGCAGAAGACCTAGGTCTTCTGCTTTTTTTGCATACAAAAACACCCTATCCATCCGTACTGGTTAAGTGTCCCGCAACAAGCGAAATTGAATTGGATAGGGTGCGTATCTATATAGTAGAGAAAGAGGCGCCGTTTGTCAAACTTATTTAGCCGCGCCTTATTTAAAAATAGAACTAAGCAAGGTTTTCACTGTTTTTTCATTTTCACTATGTATAGTAAGGAATGTAAAGAAAAGATATTCGCAGCAGCACGTCGTACAAATTCGTAGAAGGCGAAAGAAAGGAGGAGATCAAATGGCTAAGCGGGATGCGTATTTTGATAACGTAAAATTTATCTTAATTGTATTAGTAGTATTTGGCCATTTGTTAACTCCCTTCATTAATGATGAACAGTGGCTACGGACGCTCTACATATTTATTTACACCTTTCATATGCCAGCGTTCATTTTAATAAGCGGCTATTTTGCAAAGGGATATCGAAAAAAAGGATATATGTGGAAGATGGCGAAGAAAGTATTACTTCCTTATATTATTTTTCAACTTATCTATGCGGTATACGACTATAAACTGTATGATGAATCCACATTCAAAGTTTCAGTGTTTCAGCCAGCTTGGTCGCTATGGTTTTTATTGAGTTTATTTTGTTGGAACGCCATGTTGTTCATTTTTACAAAAATCAAATATCCTTTAGCCGTTGCGGCAGTTTTAGGGATTATGATTGGCTTATACGAACCGCTGGAAACAACGTTAAGCCTTTCTAGAACCTTTGTGTTCTTTCCCTTCTTCTTAACAGGATTTTATATGAAAAAAGAACATTTTAAAAAGTTGACGTCGGTTTCTTGCAAAAAAGTAGCTGGAGGCACTTTGCTGATTATTGCTCTATGGATCCAGTATATAGCACCGGACTTTGAGAAAGAGTGGTTATTTGGTTCAAAATCTTATGCCTCTTTAGGTGTAAATCAATTAGAGGGAATGACCATTCGTATGCTATTTTATAGCATCAGCTTAGCAATGACGATTTCCTTTCTAGCTTTGATCCCTACACAAAC
>NZ_JBFULJ010000630.1:0-2255 GCF_056400385.1 Priestia sp. P5_B4 | reverse complement strand
AGCCTAAGCCTTGAAGTACTGCCGAGCAGAAACCCTGTGCTCTTTCTTAAACAGTGAAGTTGAAAAAAAATGAATATGTCTCTGATTAAATAAGTTGGAATATTTAAAATAAATAAAACTTTAGTATTACTAAAATCCAATTATTGTTATATTATAGATTTGTTAGTTACATATATCTAGAGGGAGGGAAGTAATAGTTTTGCAGGGAAATTAAAAATAAAGGGGATATCTATGAGAAAAATGATGAAGAAAAGTGTATGGGGGTTATTCATTTTATTAGTAGGAGCTGCAATTTTTCCACTCAATCAATCAGCTTATGCTGAAGCTTCAAAACCAAAGCTTATTTATGAAATAGAAAAAGGTCAAAATTATAACGTAATAGATGCGTGGGATAATGGAGGAGTACTTTATCAAAAGCAGCAAGAGAATTATAGCGATGAGCAAGAGTTTGGCGTCATTATTAATGGACAGAAAAAATGGAGTATTAAATCTTTAACGTTATTCTATATTGGAGATACAAAAGATAGTTTATATTTTTATAAGCGAAACGATAATAATTCCAAACAGCTTTATATTATAAGCAAGACAACGTGGAAACAAGAAACGGTTAATATACCAGAACTTGTGTTAAGCAAAAGCGTTATCGCTCCAAATGGCATGATTTATATGGCAGGAGGAGAGCCTGAAGAAAAAAACTTCCTTTATGCCTTTGATTCCAAAGGGAAACTAAAGTGGCATAATGAATTTGTTGCTATAGGAATTGCTGAATTGCTAGTGGACAAAAGCAGCAACCTGTATACTAACGGCATAGAAGGTGTAACAGTATTTGATCCTTCTGGAAAAGTGAAATGGAAGAAATCGGGAGGCTCTGTGTTTGCAACAGATCCACAAAATAACATGCTCTATTTTCAGGAAGGGTATCCGTCAAACTTATATGGTTTAAATGCAAACGGCTCTATAAAATGGACAAAGAAAATGACTGTTGATGTGTGGCCAGCACCCATTTATGATTCTATTAATAAAAATCTTTTAGTAGCAGATAACGAAGCAGGCGTTTTATACAGCTATGATGGAGTAACAGGACAAGCAAAGTGGAACGTAAAAAGCGATGCTCCTTTTCCAGTAGGAATGGGTGATTATCGACCTTCTGCTACTCCTGTTATAGAAACAGGGAAAAGCGGAACAACTTATTATTCGGCTCACCGAGGCGATTATGCACCAAAAGAAACATATATTAAAGCCATTAGCAAAGAAGGAAAAGTAAAGTGGACATTGAAGACAAATGAATTAGTTTCCATCAAGGAATCTGTTAATCAAAGTGTCTATCTAGCAGGAAAAACAAGTCTAACGGCTGTACAGTCAAATGGTAAAAAAGCATGGGAGACATCAGGTGATTTTTCAAAAGTACAATTTATATCAACTGATAGTGGAGAAATCTATTATTCCCAAGGAGCTAAAGTTTATCAAATAAACGATAAAGCAGCGCCTGTTGTCCCAGCAGCGCCAAAAGTGAATGCTGTAAGTGATCAAAATACAGCAGTAACAGGAACTACAGAAGCTAACGCCACGGTTTACGTAAAAGTTGGGAGTAAGACATTGGGAAGCGGCAAGGCAAATAGCAAAGGGGCATTCAGTATCAAGGTACCGAAGCAAAAAGCAGGTACCAAGTTATCGGTAACAGCTCAAAATGCAGAGAAAAATACTAGTACAGCAACGATAGTAACGGTACAGGACAAAACAGCTCCATCTGTACCGAAAGTGAATGCTGTAAGCGATCAAAGTACGGCAGTAACAGGAACTACGGAAGCTAACGCCATGGTTTACGTAAAGGTTGGAAGTAAGGCATTAGGAAGAAGCAAGGCAAACGGTAAAGGAGCATTTAGTGTCAAAATATCAAAACAAAAAGCAGGAACAAAGTTAGCAGTAACAGCTCAAGATGCTGCCAAAAATACAAGTAAAGCAGCGGCAGTGACGGTACAAGACAAAACACCTCCACCTGCTCCAAAAGTGAACAATTTGACTACTAAATCAACTCACGTCATAGGCACAACTGAAGCTAACGCTACAATTGAAGTAAAAGTAGGTACTAAACTTATAGGAAGCGGAAAAGCCAACTCAAAAGGAAGCTTTGATGTAAGAATTCCAAAGCAAAAGGCAGGAACAAAAGTTGATGTCTTTGCAAAAGATGCTGCTAAAAATCAAAGCAAAACGGCTAAAGTAGTAAGTAAATAATTATTTATATGAAAAAAAGTCTG
>NZ_JBFULJ010000629.1:0-2261 GCF_056400385.1 Priestia sp. P5_B4 | reverse complement strand
CCTCCTCATTTCAAATAAATTTGAATTATTATCATTATGATTCAAATTTATTTGAAATGTCAATAACTTAGCGATTATAATAAATTTATGATAAAAAATAGTCATGTAACCGATACATTTAAAGTACTTCAAGATCCAATACGTATAAGAATTATTGAGATGCTTCAATTTGATCGTGAAAGGAGAGAGTTTTTACCTGATACATCTGAAGCAAAAGGTGGATTTTGTCCGATGGATATTTTAACGATTTTAAATGAAGAGGGTATCAATATTTCAAATACTAAATTGTCTTATCATCTCAAAGAACTAAAGAAAAATCATCTTATTAATTTAGTAAAAGAAGGAAAACGTTATTTTTATCTGTTTAACAAAGATGGTTTAGAAGTGATTTTAAGCTGGGTTAAAAATGTAATGGAAGAATAATAAGCAGTAAATAGAGCAAACTGCTCAAGATTCATTAAAGAATCAAAAATCCGACATGATTAAAGAAAAACCTACCTCCATCTTGCAAAGGTAGGTTTTTCTTTTTTAGCTGTATACTCTATACAAATTTAGTTAACATAATCACCATATCAGCACCAAAAAAGAAGCTTCTTTTTAAAAAAACTTTTAACTGCTTATTCAAGTGTTTGTCCTATCATATAGGTTCGTATTAGTAATATACTGTTTGTACATCTATAAAAGAAGGGGGGAGTAGCAATGGGAAAGCAGATACATATTATCCATGGATACGGAGCTTCACCATCTAGTCATTGGTTCCCATGGTTAAAAGAAAAATTAATAGCAGATGCTCATCAAGTTTCGGTTCCTCACATGCCAAATTCGTCTGACCCTAAGAAAGAAGAATGGTTGGAAACATTGACTAATAAAATAAAGAATTTAGATAACAATGCTTATTTTGTAACACATAGCTTAGGMTCTATYACACTATTRAACTATCTAGAACARTTAGATCMRTTACCAGAMTTYGGAGGMTTTATTCTTGTTTCYGGCTTTTCTGARMRAYTATCRTCTTTACCYTCACTAGATCCWTTTACAGTTAAARMAGTRRATMATCAAAAAATAATTTCTGCAACTAATTYACGTGYTGTTATYGCYGCGAAAGATGACTATATTGTTCCTTTTCAATTAAGTGAAAATTTATCARAACAATTGRATACRTCAYTTTATCCTGTTRAAAAGGGTGGYCAYTTTCTAGAAGATGAYGGTTTYATTACTTTTAAATTRGTTYAYGRTATYTTAAATAATATGATGAAAACTGTATAAATAATGAGGGAGCAGGATAGTACCATGGATAAAAACAGAATAAAGATACTCGCTATTTCAGGCAGTTTGCGCAAAAATTCTTCTAATACAAATATTTTATATGCTATGTCTAATCTAAGACCTGAAAATACTGATTTTCAATTTTACAAAAGGTTGGAACACCTTCCTCATTTCAACCCTGAAATAGATACTGATAGTCCTCCTGATCTTGTTAAGGACTTACGTAACCAACTGAAAATAGCCGATGGTGTAATAATATGTACGTCAGAATATGCTAGGGGAGTCCCGGGGTCCCTAAAAAATGCTCTTGATTGGATTGTATCTTCGGGAGAATTTGTAAATAAACCAGTAGCTGTTATTAGTGCCTCTTCACATAGCTCAGGTGGGAGAAAAGCTCACGATTCCATTTTACTTACATTAGAGATGATTGAAGCAAAAATTCCAAAGGAAAGCACTTTACGAATTGGTGCTATAGGAACCAAAATTAATAATAAAGCCGAGATTTTAGATTCTACAACGAGTGAACAGTTAAAATCGGTAATGAATTCTCTCATTTCATCTATCAAGTCTAACTAGGGGAAGAGCATTTGGCTTAACTCAAACAGTTCATTAATTAGGGAGTATGTTAGGTTCTTTACTAGGTGGAATTATAGAAGGGGTTTTTCCAATATATATCGTATTTTTAATGAAAGGATCTTTACTGTTAACTGCTAAGGGACTGATGTACTTGTATAAAGAGAAGGGTAAGAATAATGCATTTAATAAATAAGAAAAACTCTACAAGTGATTTCTTATTTATATAGACTAAAGCAAGAACTATACCTTTATTCACTAAATAGAGAAAATGAAATCGTTCATTGCATCCTTTTTATAAACTTACACCCTGGGAAGAAGTAGTAAACAATTATTTAGATAGGGAGGAAATACCTTATGAGTCATCAAAATCGCTCTGCAAAATTTCAACAATTTCAGCAACTCCATAATCAATCATCTAC
>NZ_JBFULJ010000628.1:0-2265 GCF_056400385.1 Priestia sp. P5_B4 | reverse complement strand
CGGTGAGATAGCGCTACCGCTAGAGATAATTTCATCGACATGCCGCGTGAAAACGTATGTATTTTTTTATCTTCCGGCAGTGAAAAAGATTGAATCAACCGGTGAAAATCAGCTTCTTCCCAAGAATTAAATAGTTTCTTAAAAACATTGTTTAGCTGTTTTATGGTCAAAGAAACCGGCAGATTAATCGCATCAAACACGACGCCAATATCTTCTTTAATCGCGGCATCTGTATTCAAATTGTCTTCACCAAATATTTCGACAGTTCCGCTATCTCTCGAAATTAATCCTAATACTGCTTTAAACGTCGTAGATTTCCCCGCTCCGTTATCACCAATAAATCCCACAATCGATCCAGGAGGTACATGAAATGAAACATCTTTTAAAACCTCATTTTGGCCAAACGATTTTGCCATGTTTTTAACTTCTAAAAGATTTGTCATTTGCTCACTTCACTTTCTCTATTAGTAGAGTTAGGTGTAATCATAGAAAGTAACTGATTTAGTTATTTTGACGGCACTTTAAATCACCTTTTATTTACAAAAATGACTATTTAATACCAATTATAGCTAGTAAACTAGAAAAAGTCGATGATAACATAAAGGCTTGCTGCCCCTTCGTTTGTTTTTGATGACCGTAATATGTATGACAACATCTGCCTGTACTATTATATTCACTTATTGAAAGTACAAATAAAAAAAAGGATCTGCTATATAAGATCCTTTTTTCTTCACTATAATTGATGACCCTGCTTTTTTTCTTTTTCACTTAATACGCAGTCGATTATAAAACCAAGAATAAGTCCAAGGGCTACCGGTATTAAACCGCCTTTTGCTTCCATTTGAAAATTTTCCGGTTCATTTACATAAATCCACTGAACTGACAGTAACGAAATATGAAATGTGTTTCCGATAAAAAACAAAAGTGCTATTGTGCTAAATGTTACGCCGAATGAAATGATGTATTTCTTCACTGTACCCCCTCCTTTCATTAAAAGGCTAATCCCAATGGAGCAACCTCTTAGTTTCTTTATTCCACTTCAAACACTGCCTTTTCTTAAAAAAACTTCTTTAATACAAAAGACTGAAAAATCATAAACAAACTGCCCGTCATCCAGTATAAAACGAGACCAGACGGTGAAAATATTCCAAATGAAAGCACCATGAGGGGCGAAAGAATTTGAGATAACACTGCGTGCGATTGATTCATTCCTTCTACATCACTTTGCGTGACTTTTGACTGTAAGTACGTAGCCACTGCCGCAGCGATTGGAAGAATAAAATACAGATCTACATGTCCTAAGTCAAGCCACAAAAAAGATGGTGCGCTAATTTAATAGCAGCATGCACAAAGAATGCCGTCATAATCGCAAATGATAAATACAGAAAAGCATCCGGTATAAACAATTCCATTTTTTCACATCCTTGTGGATTATTATATCTTATTTTCCTTAATTTAGGTTAAATGTTTTATGAAGCAGATTTAATCTAAGATAGCCCACAAAATCGATTTCCTTATAGAAGTCAAAAAACAGGTTTCTTTTTGTACATGTCATCATACATTTGACGAAACGGCGCATAGAAAATATACCGGGAAACATATAATTCTAAAAATTTCTACTTTTATTAGTAAAAAGGATATTATTCCTTTTTATGGTATAATCAAAAAAATATCATTTATAGGGAGTGAAACTATTGGAAACTAATACAAAACCTCAAGTAAACACGCACTCTATTGTTTCTCTAACTCTAGGTATCCTGTCCATTTTTATTCCAATCATCGGGTTTATTACAGGTATTATCGGCATTATCTTCTACAAAAAAGCATCAAATCAAATAGCTGCTACCAACCAAAGCGGTAAAGGACTCGCAATTGCCGGGCTGATTTGCAGTATAGTAGGCGTAATTTCTCAGCTGTTCTTTGTATTGGGGATTATTACGTTTGTATTTGGGGGAACGACTGTAGACTATGAATAAAACAGGTAAATTAAAAAATGTAAGAAAATCTTGGTTTAGATAAGGTTATTGGAATTTCTATATAAAAGAATAAAAGCTTGATTTTCGACTATCCGAAGATCAAGCTCTTTAAATTTAAATGTTAACTGTGAATCATTGTTACTACACCTATAGCTTTTAATGTAAATTGCAAAGGAGAATAAAAAATTAAACCCATCGTTGAATCCAAAATAAAAGAAATCATAATTGTTTTACTTACATTATTACTAGTAATCTCTATGTTGATTAACTGTTCTAGCTATTTTAATAG
>NZ_JBFULJ010000627.1:0-2266 GCF_056400385.1 Priestia sp. P5_B4 | reverse complement strand
AGACAGGTGTGGTTAAGTCACTAATTGCAATATCATGTGGAACGGGTGGCTGAATATGATTATCTAGGAGGGCTTTGCCAAAGATCTGCACATGTTTTTCCGAGATTTCAGCCCCTCTTAACATCCATTTTTGAATTTTTTCGCGTTGAGATGTTTGGGCAAAGCTAAGAGCTAGCTTACTGCMGATGATGTTGGTTTGAATGTTCATATATAAATGCGATATTTCAATGGCATTCAAAGGACGCTCTTTGCTAAAAAACGAAAAGCCACTAAGATAGCTTTTGCTGTCTACAGTATCTGGTTGAGTAGGGTAAGCAATATAAGGAGCTCGAACAAATAACCCTTTTGAAAGGGCGATATCCGAACTTTCATCATATAAATTGGAGGCCTCTTGAAGCCCCTCTTTAAAATATAATCTTATATCTTTTCGAGCACTCATGGATAGAAACCCACTAAATGCTAGCATCCCTACTTTTGCCATGTGATTAACGTATGTAAGAATAAAGGTATCGGTGTACAGACGGCCAGTATCCTTATTCACATCGTGTTCATTTGTAAATCCTATAGGAAGAGGAATTTCTTCCCTTTGAAATAAAGCACGAAGTTTTTCTACATGAACAGCTGAAAGATCATAAGCTATTTGAACAATCGATTTAATTTCTTTATCTTCAATATGTTTTAAGAAATAACCAAGTATACATTTGGACATACTATCATTCATATAGCCAGTCCACGTGCAGGCTATTTCAGCTGACGTAAGCTTTGTGTTATGTTCAGTCATGAGCAGTTTCCTCCACTTGATATTTTAGGTTGTCACTATATCATTTGCAGAAAACTGCTATTTTTATGCCTTGTAGGGGTACATTTAATCAGATTCAAGTTACTTTTCATTGGTTTTTCATATTAAAACAAGTATATTGTTTCACTTCTATAGTTTCCGATAATACCTGTTATGTTAACTAGTTCTTTATATCGTATATATTATAAGAATGAAAAAAGAGCTAACTATAGCTCTTTTTCATTCTTACTTACTCGTGTTTGTTTTACACTATATAATGAAAACAATTAGTTGACTATTTTTATTATGAAAAGGTTTAAGCAGGATATTCATCAATTTTGATACGAAGTAAACTATAAGGTTTCTCTCGTAAGTCTTTTCCATAATGAAATCTAGGCTGCCGATGTAATTGGTTTACAATGACATACAAATATTGATCCGGACCAATTGAAAAAGTATCCGGCCACAAAATTCTCGGATCATGTGCGATAGTTTCCATTATACCATTTGGCAATATCTTACGAATACTGTTGTTTTCGTAATCTCCAGCATAAACAGTTCCCTTTGCATCGGTGATCATTCCATCAGACGCACCTTTTTCTCCCCAATACTCCACATGATAAATTAAATCTTTGTCTGGTATAGTTCGGTCTCTTAGAACTTCTGTTGAAATCGAGAAAAGATGACGACTGGTTAGTGGACAAAAAAATAAAACTTTGCCATCGGGAGAAATCGCTATTCCATCAGAAGCCAATCTAAATGGGGAAGTTGATCCATCTATGTTTCTATTCATCAAAATTTCACCTTCTACCTTCGGTAAAAAATAGGGATCGGGTGAAGTTGATTTTGCTCCATTTAACCGTCTAAACGCGTTTCCATTTGATAAATCTACGACAATAATAGCTCCTGGTCCTTTTGAAGAAGAATCTGTTATATAGGCATAACCTGCTTTTCCAACACGAAAATCAAAACGGACATCATTCAGATAAGTTGTAGGTAGAACAACATCTTCTGTAAAGGTATATACTTTTCTTATTGTATTGGTTTCTAAATCAACAGCGACTAATTTCGCTCCCCCCTTAATAGGTTCAGAAAAATTGGGTGCTGCTGTATCTAATATCCAAAGCGTTCCCCTTCCATCAGCAACTACACTTTGGACACTGATGAAAGTCATTGTGATGTTTTCGGAGTTAACCAAATTGGTTTGTAAATTAGGATAGGACTGCAATTTCCCCTGAACAATTTCCGCCACTGTAAATTTAACATCGTCTCCCCATTTCGGAAAGCAAATGAAAATACGACCGGTTTCTGAAACAGTAACACCTGTAGGCATAGCCCCATAAAACGCATAAACTAGTTCTAAATTACCGAAATGTTTTTCACTAGGTAACATAGGTTTCATAATATCCTCCTCAAACATTCAAACGGGATATCTCATATATATGATTTATAGTTTTTCTAATGCATGTTTCTTAATAAGTTTTCTAT
>NZ_JBFULJ010000626.1:0-2267 GCF_056400385.1 Priestia sp. P5_B4 | reverse complement strand
ATACGTTTTACATCATTTAGGAGGTATAAACATGGCAAGAGTGTTAGCTGTATTATCAAGCGGATACGAAGAGAAAGATTATCACACAGGTTGGTGGGCAGAAGAATTATTTGCTCCGCTGCAAAAGCTTGAGGACGCAGGGCACACCGTTGATTTAGCCTCACCTTTTGGAGGAAAGCCGGAAGTAGACGTTCGAAGTATTTCAGAAGACTTTGATCCAGACGGAACGTATAAAAAATTATATGAATCAGGAAGAGCGGATCAGACAATGAAACTTGAAGAAGTAGATGCTGAGAACTATGACGTTATCTTAGTAGTAGGCGGCCACGGCGCTATGTTTGACTTAGCAAAAAATGTGGACTTGCATGCACTTATGAACAAAGTGTACGACAATGGAGGTATTTTAGCAGCTGAGTGTCACGGACCTTCTGTTTTTGCTTTCTTGAAAGGATCCGATGATGAACTGTTAATTAAAGGACTAGACGTAACCGGTTATCCTGATGAAATTGAACCGGAAGAAGTACTTCCCTTTTTACCATACAGTTTAGAACAAGAACTTCGTGAAGTGGCTAACTACATCCCTGAGATGGATAAAAAAGCATATGCTGTTTGGGCAAATGATCAAATTGTCACAAGCCGAGATCCTTTTTCTTCTGAGTTAATGGGTGATGAATTAGTTAAAAAGCTAAATAAATAAACTAAAAAAAGACTGCTTAAAAGCGGTCTTTTTTGTTTGTTCTATAGGGATGTTTGAAACTGCTGCTCTACCAAACGCCGGTAAAAAGAATGAGAGGCTAACAGCTCTTTATGCGTTCCGCTTCCTGTAACCTGCCCTTCTTCTATTACAACAATTTGGTCCGCATTGATGACCGTAGATAGACGATGTGCAATGACGAGTGATGTGCGTTCTTTCATTACCGTTTCCAATGACTCTTGCACAAGCTTTTCTGATTCGGAGTCTAAGCTAGCTGTCGCTTCGTCCAGTAGTAAAAACTGGGGATTGCGTAACAGCGCTCGGGCAATTGCAATACGCTGTCGCTGTCCTCCTGAGAGATTAATACCTCTTTCTCCAATCATTGTTTCATATTGATCTTCAAAGGACTGAATGAAATGATGAGCATTCGCTAACTTCGCTGCTTCTTCTATTTCTTCATCCGTCACATGCCGCTCTAATCCGTAAATGAGATTTTCTCGAATTGTTCCTGCTAAAATCGGAGAATCCTGCTGAACATAGCTAAACAGGTGACGCCACGAACGTAAGTTGACGTTTTGACTGTCTGTTCCATCCAAGAATATGCGCCCCGATGAAGGCTCATAAAAGCGTTCGATAAGCGAAAAAACAGTAGATTTTCCAGCTCCGCTAGGTCCAACAAAAGCGGTAACTTCTCCTTTTTTAGCAGAAAATGAAACTTCCTGCAATACTGGTTTATCTTCATATTGAAAAGCAACTTTATCGAACCTTAAACTCCCTACCTGTTCAAGCACTTCTCCATTTTCATAGTTCTCTTCTTTCTCAGCTAATATATCAAAGATTCTTTCTGAAGCTCCTTTAGTTTGCTGAAAGCTAGTAACAAATCGGGTAAGTGAACCAACCGGAACCATAATTTGAAAAAGGTAAAGAACAAAAGCTACCAGCTCTCCTGCAGTGATAAATCCCTCACTCAMACGGTATGCACCAAACCCGACGATGGCAATCATAACAGCGGTCATCACCGTGCTAATAATCGGGGTAATGATGGCTTCAATTTTAGCTCTCTTTACACCGAAGAGGTAGAGTGACTGAAACGATTGTAAGCCGGAATCAACTTCTTTTTTCTCTGAACCGGATACTTTAATCAAGCGGATTTCACTCAGCATTTGAGCTAAAAAAGCTGTAAGCTTAGACATTTTATCCTGCTGCTCACGTGAAATTTTATGTATTTTTCGCGCTAGGGGCATAACCAGTACAAACATAACGGGAATGACCGCTAATAAAATGAGCGTCATGGGTACATCAAGTGTAAATAAAATAATAATGGCAACGATAATAGATAAAATATTTTTAACAAAGTCAATCATTTCTGTTGACAATAAATTCATCACAATGGTTGTATCATTTGTAATGCGGCTTACCATTTCACCAGAACGGTTTTGGTCGTAAAATGAAACCGGAAGCTTTATGAGCTTGTTCCACACCTTATGTCTGAGTTCTTTTACAACACCTTGTCCTACTTGAGCAAGGAGATAAAGAGATACTGCGCTTGTTACCATTTGAGCAGCAAATAAAC
>NZ_JBFULJ010000625.1:0-2268 GCF_056400385.1 Priestia sp. P5_B4 | reverse complement strand
GCGTCCCATTCGTCTCGGTAAAAGCCGTGCGCATCTTCCCAAAAGTACTTTTCCATCACGTCATATACCTGTTCAATTGTTTCTTTTGCTTCTGAAATGCCGGCTTGATACGCGATGGAAGAAGCTAAAAGACCAAAAGCGTGCCCATATGCTTGTTTAGAATCATCTTTTACTTCTCCGTCATCGGCTATTTCAAAAAAATACCCGCCGTGCTCTCTATCATAATGGCTGTTTTGTAGAAAACGAATGCCGTGCTGAGCTGCTTCTTTGCACCAATCCGGTCCGTCTAAAAGAGCCCCTACACTGAAGATATAAATAAAGCGCGCCGTACTTACCAAGTGCTTTGAATGCGTGTTGTTGACGGTGCCGTCGTCGTAGTATTCATGGATATACCCGCCGTTTTTCTTGTCAATACAAGCGGGATAGTAGAAATGAAGCGTATCAAAAATATGCTGTTTTAATGTGTGAGGTTCTCGAAACGCAGTTGAGGAAAAATCCGTTGCCGTGTCCATTTTATCACCATCTCAATCTTTGTTTTTAGTTGTTTTTTACCCTAAGCAGTTGGGCGTAAACGTAAGGGTTTTTTTGCTGTTTCTGCTCTATTATTCTATTTTTGTTGAAAATGTATCAGTTTGGAAACAAGTTTGAAATATTTTGATATACTTTTGRTACGATTATCMGGTATTCTAAAAGTACGTGCTAGCTGGAACGAAGTAATGATAAGCCTCTAGACGTCGAATAAATTTACTTAATGTTGTTTAGTTAAGGTTGAACTTAAACATCGGATCCTGTTTTCACTTAACCTATTAAACTAGCAGCATATATTTCTATTATATTTTGCAAATGAGGTATAAAAAATGACAGAAGTGAACAAACAAAGATTTTACAAAAAATTAGCGGTAACAGGTCTTGCTTTTACACTTGTAGGGGCAGGAACTCTAGGTCTTCATTCTTCACATTTTACGGGTGAGCCAACTGTAGCAAGCGCAGCGGCGGAAACATATACAACAACGGCGAATTTAAATATTCGAAGCGGCCCATCGACGTCCAACGCGATTATTGCAACGGTCAAACAAGGCACGCAGCTAACGGTAGTTGGACAAGCAGCAAGCGGCTGGCTGAAAGTAAGCTATCAAGGCAAAACGGGTTACGTAAGCAGTGAGTATGTTAAAAAGTCAGCGAGTTCAACGACCAAAACCTATGTAACAACAGCAAATTTAAATATTCGAAGCGCTCCCTCAACGTCAAGCGCGATTGTTGTAACGGTCAAACAAGGCACGCAGCTAACGTCGACAGCACAAGCAGCGAACGGCTGGCTAAAAGTAAGCTATCAAGGCAAAACGGGCTATGTGAGCACGCAGTACGTAAAGGAATCAACGAGTTCTTCTGAACCGGCTCCAGCTCCTACTCCGGCGGCTTCTGTCTATGTGGCGACAGCGAATTTAAATGTTCGAACAACTGCTTCAACTTCTGGTGCGGTTATCGCAACACTTAAAGCCGGCTCACAGCTAGACGTAACGGCTAAAGCAGCAAACGGCTGGCTGAAAATTACGTATCAAGGTAAGGTTGGCTATGTAAGCGGTCAATACGTACGAGCATTAGCTGGTATGAAAGTGGTTTCGAACCCTGAAAGCATACAAGTTGTTGTGAATAAACAAAACAAGCTTCCGGAAAACTACGTTCCGAAAGATTTAGTATATACAACGATTCCATTTACATTCAAAGAACAAACGGAAAAGAAAAAAATGCGCAGTGAAGCAGCCGCTGCTATTGCACAGTTATTTGCAGGTGCGAAAAAACAAGGCGTTACGCTTCTTGGCGTATCAGCTTACCGTTCACATGCAACGCAAAGCGCGCTTTTTAGTTCGTATGTTCAAAGAGACGGTTATGATAAAGCGGCAACTTATAGCGCATTGCCAGGCACGAGTGAACACGAAACGGGTCTTGGAATTGATGTAACAAAAGGAGACGGCACATGTGCTGCTCAAGACTGCTTTGGCGGAACTAAAGAAGCAACTTGGCTCGATGCCCACGCAGCAGAATACGGATTTATTATTCGTTATCCAAAAGGAAAAGATGCGGTGACCGGCTATAAATATGAACCGTGGCATTTGCGATATGTAGGCAAACCAGTGGCGCAGGCGATTAAGAGTAAAGGCATTACGCTTGAAGAATATTACGGAATTAAGTAGTTTAAAAAAGAAGCTAGAATAAAAGCAGTTYAGTTGAGGGAAGATCCGAACGCGTTTGATTCTTGATAGAGAATCA
>NZ_JBFULJ010000624.1:0-2275 GCF_056400385.1 Priestia sp. P5_B4 | reverse complement strand
CTATGTAAGAGGATGCCTTTTACATTTCGGTGTTTTATTGCTTTCTCTAGCGTATCTATGACCAATTTAAGATCATTTCTTCGACTTATTTTATACGCAACAATTTCATTGTTGTATAAATCCTTAATGGCAGATAAATACAAAGTCTGTCCATTGAAAAGTAAATAGGTGATGTCTGTAACCCACTTTTCATTAGGCTGTGAAGCCTGAAACTCTCTGTTGAGATGATTATCCGACATAACAAAGGCTTCTTTTCTTCCGTAGTAGCGACGCTTCTTCCTGATAACTGCTTGAATTTTCATCTCTCTCATCAAACGTTGTATACGCTTGTGATTTACATGTAAGTCACACACTGCCTTTAACCATATTTGTATTCTTCTATATCCATAAATCCCTTTGAATTTTTGATGACAACTCTTTATTTTTTGCTTGAGTTCTTCATCTTCACGTTGTTTTTCAGAAGGAGAGATCTGTCGATTTAACCACTTATAATAGCCACTTCTTGATACTTCTGCGATCTTACATAATAGACGAATCGCAAAATTTTTCTCTGCCTTTGCCATTTCGTTAATAACTTTAAATTTTTTATAGGTTGGTACTTCCTCCATTCCCCCTTTTACATCTGTAAGAGCTTTTTTAGCATTTCATTCTCTGCTTCCAATCGCTTAATTTTAGTCTCAGAACTTTCCGAATGAGAGACATATTTCTCTTTATTAGGCTCTCTCGACTTACCGCGCTTTTCCTCAAGGCCTTTCAGGCCTTCGGCTTCATAATGTCGAACCCAACGTAAAACAGTTGTATGATTAATGCCAAATTCTTTCCCAACTGCTTTACAGCCCAGTCGCCCCTCAAGATATAAATCTACTACTTTTTTCTTAAATCCAATGTCAAACGTTCTCTTTGTTTTCCCCATAAAAAAATCCCCTCCATAGTAGACAGGATAGGTTGCTTTCTTTTACTTGTCTACTATAAGGGGAGCATACCACAATGCCCGAGGTTGCTTTTTATTTTGTTAACGATAATAAATGCTTTGACCTCTTATAATAGATTTAAATATCTTGTCTGTTAAAGGATACATTTTTAGTTACCGTAATGGATTTTCAAGGAATCCAAAAAACTAAACAATAAAAAATCAAATGAAAGTCGAAAAAGACTGCCTGATTTGGCAGTCCTTTTTCTATTCCTTATGAAAAGTGACGATTAATAGTATCTTCCAATCTTGTTAACATACCTTTATAAGCTTCTTCCTCAAGGTATCCAATGCTTCCAAATAGTAAATGTTCTACCGTTTCGATTCCAGTAAAATCAAATATTCCAACATCAGATGTTACCTTCAACCCTGCTGTCATGCCAATCTCATCGTAGACTTCAGTAGGGGTACCATGGGTATTAATAATTAAACCTTTTTTACCTTTCAAGAGTTTAACAATCCCTTCTGCACCAGGCATATAAGCGAAACCATAGGCAAATACTCGATCTACGTATCCTTTAAGAATAGCTGGAAGTCCCGTCCACCAAATAGGATAAATAAATGTTATAGCATCTGCTTCAGAAATAAATTCTTGTTCTGTCTTAATGTCATTAGGTGTTTTTCCAACCTTCATAGCTTCCGTATCTTCTGGTTTTAAAACAGGTTGAAAATTAAGTTCATATAAATCACGTACGATAACTTCGTGTCCGTTTTTCCTTAACGTATTAACAGCTATATCTAAAATTGAATGATTTAAACTCTCTGGATTAGGATGAGCGTAAACAATAAGATGTTTCATAATAAATAATCTCCGTGTATTTAATTTTTATTTGATTATTAAAGATAATTTAATATTGAGTGAATTTCTCTGGAAACTGCTTCACAACTCCCGTAGAGATTGTATCTGCCATTAAGATGATATGTGAGACACCTTCATCAATCGCACCAATTCTTGCCTCCCAATCCTTTGCTAAGCTCGCAGATAAATCATTTGTCACCAATTTTAGATGCATATACAGTAATTTTTTCAGATCCTCATTTTTTAAATAAGGGTTAGCTTGGCTAAGGAACGCTGCTATATCATCAGCATTTCGATACCATTCTTTGTTTAACTGATTCACCAAGGCCTTCTTTCCGTTTTTTGCTGCATCTACAATCTTGCCGGCAAGGATAATATGTTCCTTAAGCAAATCCGTAAGCTTATTTCCGGCTTTCTCTCCGTATACTGTCTTCACAGCATTCCCAATATCCTCTTGGTTTTTAAGCAATCTTGCCAATACCTGCTTTTGATCTTCTGATCCTGCT
>NZ_JBFULJ010000623.1:0-2279 GCF_056400385.1 Priestia sp. P5_B4 | reverse complement strand
GTACTGCACCGACAAAAGTATCTCAAACGTTTGTGAAGAAAGAAAAAGAAGAAAAGAAAGAAGATAAAAAAGAGGACAAAAAAGAGAAAAAAGACAATAAAGATGTGAAGCCAAAAATTACTGCTTCGTATAGCGGAGGAGCAATTTCAGTTAACTGGTCAGCGTCAAACGCAGCCAGTGATACGACCTTTACAGTCACAATGTCATCTCCTAACGGTTCTGAACAACTCGCATCTGGCACAGGAGCCGGTGGGAAAACAATTTCCAACCCAGCACCAGGCGCAACGTATAGTTTCACCGTAACAACAAATACGGGCGAAAGCGCTAGTTCTTCTGTAAAAGTCCCTGATTCATCAGATCAAGCTACCGAAGATGATTCTACTAAGCCTGAAGATGACGGAACAACGGACGATAATCAAAATGAAGACAATAGCAACACTGATCAAAACAACGGCTCTGATCAAGGGGACGATTCATCTACTCAGCCGGATGATAACCAAAACAACAATAATGGCAGCAATAACGGCGGTAACAATAGCGGCAATACCGATAATAACAATAATAACAATAATAACAATAATAACAATAATGATAGCGGCAATGCTAACGATGGTAACAGCGGCAACAACAGTAATAACGGAGGCACAACAACTCCTCCAGCAGACAACGGTGGAAGTGACTCAGGAAGTCAGACACCACCAACAACCCCTGCTACACCATCGACGCCGTCAACACCTGCTACACCGCAGCAAGAGCCAACAACTGAAAATTAACGTAGCAGTAAAAAGCCCCTACACGTGTAGGGGCTTTATTTCTTGTGAAGAATAAGCATTTTTGCATACTGCTTACGTAGCTCATTAAATAACTCTGTCAGCTGAATATACGCTTGATAAGAAGAAACTCGCTGCAGCAAAAACATAAGTCTCTCAGCACAGTTAATAGGCTTATAGGTTAGGTCCGCTATATCTTCTTGCAGCCGATTTAAACGCCGAACGGGCTTTCCGTTAATCCAAAACAGTAAACTAATATACATAGCAGCAGCTTGTTTCATACAAGGGGCTGCTTCTTTTGCTTTTCGCAGAGAAAAAAGCGTATACAGTTCTTCCCTTTGAGTTTCCCACTTTTCAAAAAATGGCCGTATGTTCTTTTGAACATCCCTCCAAGGTGTTTTCGTTTCTTTATGTACATCGTATAAAATATCATAAGCAAAATAATTTTTTCCACCCACTTCAAGAATCCGGTCTTCTTTTGAATAGAATGGTTCGCATATGAAATGTGACGGCACTTCAATCGGTAACATCTGTCTTCTTCTCTCTTCCTTTCATTCGTTTCTTTCCTTCTCGGCAAAGATCAAGAAGCGGGCAGACATGACATTGAGGAGACTGTGCTTTACAGTGATAGCGTCCAAAAAAGATAAGTCGATGATGCGTGACTGACCATTCATCTTTCGGAACTTTTCTCATTAGCGTTTTTTCTACTTCCAAAACAGAATCTTTCCACCTGCAAATCCCAAGGCGTTTACTTACACGTTCCACATGCGTATCTACTGCTATTGAAGGTACTCCAAAAGCTACGGATACAACAACATTAGCCGTCTTACGCCCTACTCCTGGAAGATTGGTCAGCTCATCACGATCTGTTGGAACTTCTCCTCCATACTCATCAATGAGCATACGGCAGAGCTTTTGAATATTTTTAGCTTTGTTTCTATATAAGCCGATTGATCTAATATCTTGCTGCAGCTCTTCTAACGAAACGGCTAAATAGTCTTCAGGCGTTTGATATTTTTTGAATAAATCCGCTGTTACGCGGTTGACTAGAGCATCTGTGCACTGAGCAGATAGCGCCACAGCAATGACTAAATCAAAGGGATTCCGATGATTTAACTCACAGTGGGCGTCAGGAAACATTTCCGCCATAGCATCTAGGCACTGTCTGATTTGTTTTAACGTTAACATACTAGTTCTCCTTCTCCTTCTCCTTACAGGTAGTTCCCTCCTATTTTACAATAGGGTTCCTGTCAAATGCTACTTTTGTCCATATTCTTTTAAAAAAGCTGCTTCAAGATTCAATTACTTGGATCTTGAAGCAGCTTTTTATCCTGTCATTGCTCTAGCCAGTTAAAAAAAGGAATGGCTGATGTAGACTGAGAAGGGTTAACAGAAGATAGTTTTTTGGGCTGTTGATTTTGACGAAATTTTTGGCTATGCTTGCGGGCTTGATCAATGGTCTGAATACCATTTTTCTTCCATTCAAATAAAATCCGATCAATATACCGG
>NZ_JBFULJ010000622.1:0-2280 GCF_056400385.1 Priestia sp. P5_B4 | reverse complement strand
CTTCAGGAACTTTTCCACCTTTTGAGAAGGCTATAGCAGATGGAGCCGCAATAGGATCATCGATTTTAGCTTTACGGCCTGCATGATTTAATTGCATTCCTACCGCCGCACCTTGACCTTTAATTAAATTGACTAGGTCCCTTAAACCTTCTACTTGCCCATCTTCCCAAATACCGAGGTCGGTTGGTCCCATTCTTCCTTGTTTAGTAACTGCTGTTGATTCAATTATGACAAGTCCCACTCCGCCAACAGCTCTTGCAGGATAATGGATACGGTGCCAATCTTGTACAAGACCAGAACCGTCTTTACAAGCATACATACTCATGGGAGACATGACAATTCTATTTTTTAATTCTAAGTTTTTAATTTTATATGGACTAAATAAATTGGACATTTTATGCACACTCCTGCGAAATGATTGAGGAATGGCTCTTTTCTATAGATCGACTTGAATCTTTTCTTTGAACCGTTTAATATTTTCCTCATTTCTTCGATAATAAGTCCATTGGCTAATATGTTTCGATTCCACTAAGCCTACCTTTTGCAGCTGAACTAAATGATCGGAAATGACTGATTGGGACATCCCAGTTTTCTTTTTAATAGAACTTACACAGACCCCTTTAAAGTCGGAGTTTTTCGGTAAATTAATTTGAGGTTCAAAGTTTTCATCCGGATCTTTTAGCCATTCTAAAATGTTATATCGGGTTTCATTAGACAATGCTTTTAACACAGGTAAAGTTAAAGTATCCATATGCTATCTACCTTTCTAAAAATAAAATCGAATAAACGAATATATAATATATTTTTGTCACCGTTTAAACATAGTATTTATAGTTTATCATATTTAACATTTAACCTTCCTGTAGAAAAAGCCCGGAGATATATCCAGGCATTTTTTCCTCTTTTTTTATTTAGTTTGTTTTGAAAAGATTTCGTTCATGAAATCTCCAGCACTTAGAATAGCTTCCTTGCCTTCTTCTAGGAAAGAATGAAATGCTGGCCAGTTATGAACCATACCAGGGAAGGACCTAAATCTAATGTCGATTCCTGCTAATGCAGCATTGTTAACAAATGTTAAAGCCTCGCTTAACATTACTTCAACTTCTCCCACCATTACATAGATTGGTGGTAACCCTCTTAAATCACCATAAATTGGTGATGCTAAAGGAGCCTCTGGTGAAGTACCATTTAAATACGTTTCTGCTAGATATTTAACACCTGCAGTTGAATTCATTGGGTCAATTCCTTCTTTTGTTATATAAGTTTCACCAGTTTGAGCCAAATCAATCCAAGGTGAAATCATTACACCACCAGCTGGAAGAGGTAACTTTGTATCACGAATGCTCATTAATAATCCAGCAGTCATGCTTCCTCCTGCTGATTCACCAGCAATAATAATATTTTTAGCGTCATAACCTTGATCTAATAACCATGTATAAGCTTTTAGTGCATCTTCAATTGGTGCAGGAAATGAATGCTCAGGAGCTAATCGGTAGTTAATTGCAAGTGTACGTGCTTTCGCTGCTCTTCCTAATTCACTCGTTTCTCCGCGATGAGATGCAATACTTCCAAATAAGAAACCTCCACCGTGTAGGTAAAGAAGTACACGATCACCCTTAGATTCAGGAACGATTTGCCACTCGCCTTCCATTCCGTTAATATCTACTTTTTCTGTTGCTACATCATCAGCAACTGGTAATTTCCCATACATTTTCTCAGCTTGCACACGTAATTCTTCAACCGGAATAGTGAAGTCAGGTATATTATCTTTGAAGAAATTATTTGCTTTTTGAATATCTTTATAGTTACTCATATATAACACTCCTTAAAATTATGAAGGTTAACTTCATTTATTCAGTTAAAACTACACCTATTTATTACAAACATTAACTACTCAAATATAGAACCTTTCAAGCACAATACAGAGTATTAATCGGTTTTTCCCGATATTAACATTTAAAAATTTTTATATGGTTTATTCCTATA
Source organism: Priestia sp. P5_B4 (assembly GCF_056400385.1). NCBI lineage: Bacteria > Bacillati > Bacillota > Bacilli > Caryophanales > Bacillaceae > Priestia > Priestia sp. P5_B4. Next base: position 294 of record NZ_JBFULJ010000622.1, on the reverse strand, counting down.
TATTTTTTAATTCCATTCTATATCACTAAAATTAAAAAGGTACCTCTATCCTTTCAAGCYTTAAATAAAACACATTGGTTAATCGGTGTAAAAAAATATATTTTGGATATTTCAATTGTATCCACGTGAATAAAATTAACATTATTGTAAATAAAAGTTAGTTAATCTCTTTTTTCCGATGTTGTAATGCAAAAGAGGTTTTATATTGCGCTTGAAAGGTGTAAGGCAAATTTAACACACTTAAAATATATCGTCAACTAAAAAAACGATAACCAATATATTACAGTTTATATC
>NZ_JBFULJ010000621.1:0-2282 GCF_056400385.1 Priestia sp. P5_B4 | reverse complement strand
CTCAATTACATGTATATCATCGCCCTTTAAAGGTCTTGGGTCGATGTCAAAATATCCTTGTCTTATCCCGTAATCACGTGTATAAATAGCAATTTCACCTTCACTCAACTCTTTTACAACTTCTTCTGCAGTTATATTAGCCTGTTCTGGAATGATTTGAATTCTAGCACGGAATATAGCTCGGCCTGCCTCATCTTGAACAATTGTTACGTTAACGCCTTCTATGTCTTTTAATGACAGTAGGGCTTGTAAACTCTCTTTTTCTTTTGCACTTTTATCTTTCTTTTCTCCATACTCATCAAGTGCTTGAAGTAACCCAAATATTGTTTCCTTTCCTACTTTCATACTTCTTCCAATACAATGTAGTTGAACTTTCAGCCATTCGATATATTTACGTTCACCTCCAACAATTCCAGAAGTTGGTCCTTCAATTGCTTTTGAGCCACTGTAGATTGCAAGGTCTGAGTACTTTACATATTTTTGAAGGTTTTCTTCTGCGGCAGCATCCACAATTAACGGAACATTGTTTTTCTGTGCAATTTCCCACGTTTCTTCCACAGAGATCATATTTTTTTGAACTGTATGATGAGATTTCACATAAAGAATGGCGGCTGTGTTTTCAGAAATCGCTTCTTCAATATGAGTTGCTCTTCCTTCATTAGCGTAGCCAACTTCAATAAGCTTTCCTCCACCTAAATAAACCATTGTTTCAACTGGTGCCCCGTATTGTACGTTATGACCTTTCAGAATAATAATTTCTCTTTTAGGAATTTCTTCTTGATGAAGACGCTCGCTCTTGCGGCGATTTCCCTGTGTAACAAGAGCAGCTACAGAGAGAGCAATTCCACTTGAAGCTGAGTTAACAACCACACCTGCTTCTGCTCCTAAGATCCCAGCAATATAATCGCCTGCTTTATCAACTAAATCAGCGATTTCAACGTAATTTTGTCCTCCTTTTTTCATTGCATCCATTACTGTATCAGTCGGTGCTGATACACCTAAAATACTCATTCGACCGCTCGCGTTAATTACTCGTTTCAAGCCATATTTAGCATTCAATGAACGTTCCATTTACAACTACTCCTTTTGCTTTAATTATTTGCTTACCTTCTCTCTTCTCTCCTTCGGAATCAACAAACAGAACAGGCTTGTCTTCTATAGTAAAAAGAGTTAAATTGGCACGGTCTCCAACTTGTATCCTTCCTAGCTCCGGTCTATTAAGCCACTTTGCCGCATTAACAGTAACGCCATTTACTACTTCTTCAAGGCTGTATCCTAAATAAAGAAATTTAGATAATACATGAGCTAAGCTGTATACAGGCCCATTTAGTCGATTCTTCCGATAAATATCTGTGCTAATTGTATTGAATTTAACATTATGTTTTTTGGCAGCTTCTGCTACTTGAAACGAAAAACTTGCATTTCCGTGCCCTACATCTAAATGAACACCTCGTTGGATGGCCTCCATTAGGAGTGGAAGCGGCTTTCCTTCATCATCAAATAGATTATTAGCTTTTCCATTCAAATAGTGAGTAATAATGTCTCCTTTTTCTAGAATCGAAACAACTTCCTCAATAGCAGGAGGACCAGACCCGACATGAACCATTAATGGAAGTGAAATTGTACTAGACATTTTTCGAGCAAAATATAAAGGCTCAATACCGCTTTTACCTACTACACTTTTGCTTATACGGGCTTTTAAACCTACAATATTGTTTCTATATGCCTTCATGGCTTCAAAAATGTTTTCCGCTTTTAGCCAGTCCATATTTGAAAGCTCATCTGTGCGTTTTAAACCAATATGTGAAATGTTTAAAAACGCTAACAAATTAGTTTTTGCTGCATATTGGCTTTGAATTAAATCTGCTATTTGATCAGCACCGCAGCTTCCTGCATCCACTAGTGTTGTTACTCCTTGCTTCACTCCTATCTCGTCTATCTCATCTCCATATGGTTCGAAATCTGGAAACGCATGAACATGTAAATCAATCCATCCGCTGGATATGTAGGTTCCTGAGTAATCATAAACAAGCGGTGCTTTTCCTTCACCAGCTTTTGCTATCTCAGAGATTTTTCCATTTTCTATAACAATATCAAACTCTTTTTCAGTGACCGATTTGACATTCCTTAATAGAAACCGATTCTTCATTTCGTTCACTCCTCTTATGGTGGCGCTTACACTAATATTAATTATTTTTCTGTTCTTACAAATGTAGAATAACATAAAGAAATGAATAAGTAAATATAACGTTATAATGTTTAAGTTTAAAAAAGATAAAAAG
>NZ_JBFULJ010000620.1:0-2291 GCF_056400385.1 Priestia sp. P5_B4 | reverse complement strand
TCACAATACTTACTTGTCAATTGGGGTAATACGTTTGCTGAAGTCGCTGTTACGTCTCTCAAAACCGAACCAGTCCCTTCATTAAGCTAAGTATTTAACCTTTCACAGCATTCAATTTTAAGTGACATTGATACTGTACTATATGTGTACCACATCTTTTAGAATTAAAACATACCATATTTCATTCTAATTTCCTTTGGTTGTACTTTTATAATGAAACTGTTTGTTTTCATTATGGTTATTTAGATAAGAAGTTGTAAAGAATTTTTTTACTCTCCTAATTTTATACCTTCCTGCTTTGTCTCCTCTTTTAAATTATATAGAGGTAATATAAAAAGCAAACCTATAATAAATAAGACTGCTGCTGCCTCAAATATGGCAACCAATGAAAACTGCTCTTTTAAAACTCCAGCTATACTCATCGTTAATACCATGGATCCCGTAAAGAGAGGACTTAAAATCCCATTGACCCTGCCAATAAAAGCAGCCTCCGTTCTCTGTAAGATCATCGTATTGATACCAATCTGAATACACGGTAACATGAGACCATTTAGAAACTGAGCTCCCAGCGTCAGCCATAGGTTTACTGATAATCCCATTATGGCAAACCCTATTGCATTACCAACCATCCCAAATGCCAGCAGCCTTTGCGGTGCTACTGTTTTGGCAAAGATCATTACTACTGCTCCGCCTAAGATCATGCCAATTCCATTAGCTGTAAGTAACCACTGGAGATTTTCTTTTGCTAAACCCAACTGCTCTGTTACAAGGAAAATGGAGAGAGGCTGAATAAACCCTATTCCTAGTCCAGCTGCTAAAAAGCATAGACCTAACAGGCTCAACTCTTTCTTCCCCAAAACATACTTAACACCACTTTTCATTTCACTTAGCAGTGATGTAGTTCCATTCTCTTTTTCCATCTTTCGATCAGAAGGTAGAAAAGTGAGTGCTGCTGCTGATAGTAAAAAGGCTGTACCTGTAATGGCAATGGAGAGATTTATACCAAAGGCTTGAAAGGCAAATGTCCCTAGTATTGGTCCTAGAACCATGAATATCGCAAAGAGCGTTTGATAGACTGACATCCCAACCTGCATTTGCTCTTCCGGTAAATGCATTTTAAACAGTTTCATCCCTGAAGGCTGAGAGAATTGGGAAAGGATTGCAGAAATTAAAGTTGCGAAAAAAACAACATGCCAAGATCCAAATATAAGCGTGACAAGCACAGCAAATACAGATATTGCACTTAAAATATCACACCATACCATAGTACGTTTCGGACGCCAGCGATCTGCAAATGTTCCGCCAATAAAAGAGAAAATAAAGATTGGTGCAAATTCTGCTACAGATATTAAAGATACTGTAAATGGGTCTCCGTTTGTCTTCTCCATTATGAAAAGAAGTACAGCAAAATTCCTAACCCATATCCCTATTTGCAAGAATAACCCAGAGATAATAATAGCTTGAAAAACACGGTTTCCAAACAACTTGGTTGAATGATTTACGGGTAATTTCTCTTCCAAAACAAAAAACCTCCTGCGTATTTTCTGAACAGGGGGAAGTACAGTACAACAACAATATTGGCATGACATTCCGAAAGAAAGGAATACAATGATCAATTTGATTTGTATGTAAAAGTACAGTCTAATCCTATTCAGAAAAAACAATCGTATTATTCAACGAATTTTTTCTTAGAAAATAGGATTAATTAATCATTGTTCCACGTCCACCCTTCCTTTTTTTACTAGTAATAGGATAATTTATTATTTGTAATAAATCAACGCTTTTCGAACCCGAAATTTCTACAAAATATTAGTTTCACTCATCATCAATACATTAAAAATTAATAATTGATTCCAGATCAAATTTCTTCCATTAGGAATTAAAGAGAGATAGCTCATAGTAATTAAAGCTGTATATCATAATTCGTTTCAGAAGTGGACTTAGGAGGAAATTTCTTATTTCTAAGCACTTATCTAACTACAAGCTTGCGTTTATCTACTCTCTTATCTGCTCCCAGATTTGCTGTGCAATGCCTATACAGTCTTCTTTTGTTAACGTACTATTAAATGACTGATTTAATATATCTGTTATCTCAATTGCCAGACCTTCAACGTTTGTTACTTTGTATACCATAGGAAGGATCCATGTAGCTTCATACTCATATTCCTCAGAAGCATGCAAAGAGAGTGGATTCCATGTGTAGATAACTGATTGTATCGTTTTTTTTACATCATCAAACTTTGTAATCCATTGTTGCTCTTTCATCCCCATCACCTTCTATTAGCTTACTC
>NZ_JBFULJ010000619.1:0-2295 GCF_056400385.1 Priestia sp. P5_B4 | reverse complement strand
ACCACAGCATCTGCCATTGACACAAGCTTACAGGTAGCAGACGAGTACGATGTTCAAATTGCGATTCATACAGATACTTTAAATGAAGGCGGCTTTGTCGAAGATACGATTGCAGCGATTGGCGATCGAGTCATTCATACCTATCATACTGAAGGAGCTGGAGGCGGACATGCACCTGATATTATGGAAATGGCAAGCTTTCCAAACGTGCTTCCATCATCAACTAATCCAACAAGGCCCTATACTGTCAACACGCTTGAAGAACATTTAGATATGCTCATGGTATGTCATCATCTTGATCCCTCTGTACCAGAAGACATCGCTTTTGCTGATTCTCGCATTCGCAAAGAAACGATTGCAGCTGAAGATATTTTACACGATTTAGGTGTATTCAGTATGATTTCTTCAGATTCTCAAGCAATGGGACGTGTAGGCGAAGTAATTACAAGAACGTGGCAAACAGCTGACAAAATGAAAAAGCAACGAGGGAAACTTGATGGTGACAGCGAAGTTGGCGATAACGCACGTGTCAAACGCTATGTAGCTAAATATACGATTAATCCAGCTATTGCTCATGGAATTTCCGAATATGTAGGATCAGTAGAAACAGGGAAAATGGCTGACTTAGTCCTATGGGAGCCAGCTTTTTTTGGAATAAAGCCTGACTTGATTGTAAAAGGCGGTTTGATTGCACACAGCTTAATGGGAGATCCTAATGCTTCAATTCCAACTCCACAGCCGGTTTTATACCGTCCGATGTTTGCTTCTTATGGAAAGGCAAGAGCTAAAACATCTCTTACGTTTGTGTCAAAAGCAGCGTACGAGAACAAAGTGGGCGAGAAACTGGGGTTGCAAAAGCTGCTTAAACCGGTCAAAAATATTCGTCAATTAAAAAAAACAGATATGAAGTTAAACGGGGAAATGCCTAAAATTGAAGTTGATCCCCAAACGTACGAAGTAAAAGTAGATGGACAAATGATTACATGTGAAGCAGCAGAAGTTGTGCCTATGGCGCAGCGATACTTTTTATTTTGAGGTGAAAGAAATGGTAATCGAAAAAATTATCGGAAATATGGCAACATTAGAAAAACGGGCTCCGCATATAGAAAAGGTATATATCGAAAGTGATCACTTAGTAAAACGCGTTCAACGCGTTGTAACAGATCACGGTAAGGAACTAGGAATTCGTCTAAAAGAAAATCGCGAGCTCACTGATKGCGACGTGCTGTTTATGGATGAAAGCAATATGATTGTTGTGCAGGTGGTGGCAGACGATATTTTAACCATTCAGCCGATTAATATTCAGCAAATGGGAGAAATTGCTCATCAGCTTGGCAACCGACATTTGCCAGCACAGTTTGAAGGTGGAGACATGCTCGTACAGTACGATTATTTAGTCGAAGAATTGCTTCAACAGCTTGATATTCCCTATAAGCGCGAAAAAAGAAAAGTAAAACAAGCTTTTAAGCATATCGGACACAGTCATGACTAATTCATCGCTTTCGCTGATTCAACTATGTGATTCAAATTTTCCATCCGGTGCATTTTCACATTCGTTTGGCTTTGAAACGTATATTCAGCGAGATCAAATTTACAACACAGAAACCTTTCAAGAAGCGCTTCGTACATACCTTGATGTTCAGCTGACGTATACGGACGGCTTAGCATGCAGACTGGCTTATGAGTATGCGAATCATGACCAGTTTACCGAAATTATGAGAGTGGATCATGAATTATACGCTCTTGCTTTGTCAAAAGAAACAAGAGAAGGGACAAGACGCGTGGGCCAGCGCATGTTAAAACTTTGCTTAGAATTATTTCAAGGCTCTTATTTAGAAAAGTATATGAGTGAGGTAAAAGCAAAGAAGGCGTATGGACATCCTGCTGTTGTATTTGCGTTAGCCAGCCTGCAGTTAAATATCACAAAAGAAGACGCAATTTTAAGTCACTTGTACGCTAGCATTTCTTCGTTAATTCAAAATGCTGTTCGCGGCATACCGATCGGTCAAACGGATGGACAAAAAACGCTCATTCTTTTTCAGCCGCTGCTACAGCACGCACTTCAGCATATTTTACAAGCGGATCAAGAGGAATTTGGTGCGGTGACACCAGGGTTAGAAATCGCTCAAATGCAACATGAACAATTGCATGTACGATTGTTCATGTCATAAAAAAGGWGGGAAAGCCTTCTAACGATGAAGGCGTAAAAAATGAATGCAATTTAAATTGGAATTGGTGGACCTGTTGGTGCAGGGATAACAATGTTAGTAGAACGATTTACGCGTGCACTAGAAG
>NZ_JBFULJ010000618.1:0-2304 GCF_056400385.1 Priestia sp. P5_B4 | reverse complement strand
CCCTTTTCTTTTTCTTTCTTCTTATACCGAGGTAACTTTCCTCCGTAAGAAAAATCTGACACCGCTTGTTCACTTTTCACCACATCTCCAATGATATTCCCTTTTACTTCAAAGGCCATGTTAGAATTATAAAAACTTGCATCATGAGGATTGGCAGAGGAGATAATAACGCTTTGATCTGTTGCTACTACTTTTCTATGATTAGCTTTTACATTTAACAACTTTAAATAAGCACGGACCGTCGCTTTAGGCGCATTGGTACCAAACGGATTTGTTATCCAGCCGTTTCCTTTTTCACCAAACCACTGAATAAAAGTTCTCCACACTGCAGAATACAGTGGAATGGAGTCTCTGAGCTTAGATAAATTGGTTTGCACCACTTTGATTCCGTTTAGCCGCAGTGAATCTAACCACTTTGAATCATGTGAGCCGTAGGTTGTATTGATTTCATCTGTAATAAAGACGATTTCGATAGTAGGATGTTTTCGTTTCTTTTCAATCAGCTTACTTGCAAGCGTATCACTAAGGTGAGGAAACGTTTCGCCTTGGTTATAGTAGCCGTTAAATAGAAACATATCCATAATAATAAAAGCTTTTGCGTCATCAATCGCATTCGTAACTGCTTGAAAAATATGTTGTTCAGAAACAGATGTCTGCTGGTCTTGATACGTTAGGTCTGATAAAAGAAATACATCTTCTACTTTGTGGGGCTTACTTTCGTATGAAACTCCTTTAGGCAAGGGCTTATGTGTTTGATAAGAGCCCACAATAATCAAGACGACAAGTAAACTGATCAAAATCCTTACTACTTTCTTTTTCACGTGCTTTTTCACCTACATAAACCTCTTCGCTAGTTTGTATTAGTATTAACTTACTAAAAAAATATAGAAAGAAAGCAGCTAAAACCGTTTATTTTTAGCTGCTTATTGTCGTTGCTTTATTTATTAAATCGTACCTTCGTAACCATTTTGACGAGCTTCTGACTCATCTTTTATTTCGCTGCGCATTGCTTCGATACTTACTTCGCGATTGTGATTTTTTTGCTGAATGCGCTGACGCTCTTCTTCATTGCTGCATGCAGCAGCTTCTTCTGCTTCTTCAATGTTTTTCATTGTATTTTGCACCATTGTTTGTAATTTTTCAACGTTATCACTGCGATCGTCTGGATTCGGTTTATTCCATGCCATTGTATCTTCCTCCTCAAAATAACTTTGTTACAATTGTAGTATGCCGGATTTGTTCATCTCTATAAGTGGAAAAAAATGATTTTAGTTTACATAATATAATTATAATTAAGTTAAAATGTATATATAAAACATACATAATATGGTAATATATACATACAAAGGGGGAATCTCTATGACTAAACGAATGATAACATTACTAAGCGTCATCTTTATTGCAGTGCTTGCCGTATTTTTTATGTCGCAAACCTCATTGGCATCAAAATTGACAGCAAGTGCCTTTATGAAGCCTCATCATTACTCAAAACATGAAGAAAAAATGTTAGCTGTGACAAACCTGGACTACAAAAGCAATATCATTGCATACGATGTGAAAGCTCCTAGTGACGCAAAAGAAGCTTATGTAAAAGCTACTTATTACGAAAAGGGAAAAGCCAAAGAACCTTTATTTTCAGGAGGGTTGACTGTTTCAAAAGAATTTGACATGTTTGCTATTACATATAAAATCGATGATAATACTCACAAAGTTATGTTTAATGTAGGCAGCAACGATACAAACCTAGGAATAGAAGCGGAAAAGCCAAAAAAAATGAACGGCTATTCCTTTACTGGATTAGAGAAAAAACAAACGGTAAAAATGAATAAAACATATCCAGTTGCTGCTTTATTTGGTGACGATGGCAGTGGCATACGAGTTGCTCCGCTTTCAACCGACGATGAAGAAGTCGTTAAAGAGCTTATTTCGACCAATCCTTACGTTTATTTATTCACGGTAGAATTCAAATAATAAAAAGTCGCTGAATTCAGCGACTTTTTATTCACTCACCTTTGGTTTGAATAACTTGAGGATGCTTGCCGGATTTATCTTGCATTTGTTTTCCGTTATTTCCACCAGCTTCTCTCGGTTGAGTGCCGATGTGATTCGGAACAAAAGGTTTGCTTTGTTTTTTAGGATTTCCCATGCTTATCCCCTCCTCACCGTTACTCTAACCAACTTACTTTAAAGTTATTCAGCTCTTTCAAGCATACGATCTTCTAACCGCTTTTCAATTTCTATTTCAATGCGTTCAATTTCTGACTGATCTTTTAACAGCTGCGTTTTATTTTCTTGCACTAACTC
>NZ_JBFULJ010000617.1:0-2305 GCF_056400385.1 Priestia sp. P5_B4 | reverse complement strand
GAGTATGCTCTTTATGACGTACATACAGAGTCTTCTCATATCATTGATTCTATTAAAGAAGCTGCAAATCAAATTGGGGAATTATTTTTTAAAACTGCACCTTTACTTCGTTCGTTAGATGATCAGACGCTTTTTTCTTTAGGATTTCCAAAAGACAGCCTCCCGTACCTACGACTGAAAACGATGGAAACAGAAAGTGTGATTTCGCGCCTTGATTTTGCTGTTACGACTGATCAAATTAAGCTTTTAGAACTAAATGCGGATACGCCTACGTTCATTAAAGAATTATTTCATGTAAATGAGTTAGTCTGTCGGCATTTTCAAGTACAAAACCCTAATAAGCTTGAAGAAAAAAAGCTTGCTTTAGCATTAAAACACGCCATTTTTGAAGCTTACAACGAGCTCGATAGAACGAACTATCCAAACGTCGTTTTTTCTTCGCACGATACGCATGAAGAAGATAAGTTAACGACTCTTTATTTAATGAAGCTAGCCGATGTAGATGCTACATACGTTCCATTATCRCAGCTTCGGATTGTTCCTTCCTCTACAGTGGAAGAAGGTGAACATATAGAAGCGGGCGTGTATGATCAATATGGACAAAAAATAGACGTACTCTATCGCCAAACGTATCCGCTTGAACATTTAATTGAAGATGAAGATCCGAGTACGAATGAAAAAGTCGGACACATGCTTTTAACATTGGCACAGCAAAAACAAGTAGCCATAATCAATCCGCCTTCTRCATTTTTGCTGCAGTCCAAAGCCGTGCAAGCACTCATTTGGGCTTTGCATGAACAACATCATCCTTTCTTCACTAAAGAAGAGCATCACATCATTGAAACATACTTTTTACCAACGTATTTAGAAGAAGATCCATTTATTGAAAGAAAACAAGCATTTGTGAAGAAACCATCCTTTGGTCGTGAGGGAGATACCGTTGAAATTTATAATGAAGACGGAATCAAAATAGACGAAGATCAGCAGAAAACATATCAAGAATACACGGCTGTGTATCAACAGTTTATTCCTTTGCCAACTGCAACGATGAAGACTCAAACGCAAACAATAGAGGCTCATATCATGTACGGGTGCTTTTTATTAAATGGAAAAGCAAGCGCAGTAGGAATACGAGCTGGAAATCAAATTACCGATAACGAATCTTATTATTTGCCGATTGGATTAAAATGAAAAGGGGAATAAAAATGACACAATGGATTGATTGGGCTAGTATAGGAAGTTTTTTATCTCACGTAGCGGTAGGGTTAGGGCTATTATTTATCGGAGTTATGGTATTTGAATTAACAACAAAATTTAATGACCGTGAACTCATAAAAAAAGGCAATGTGGCGGTCGCTTTGAAGTTATGGGGAAAAGGAATCGGGCTTGCTATTGTCATTTTTACTGTATGGAGCAACAGCTTAAATTTGGTAGATGCAACTCTTTGGGGAGTAGTAGGTATCATTACTCAAGTAGTGGCATATTGGATTATTGAATTTATCATGACGCCCAAAACGAGCCTAGCCAAAAAAGTAGAAGAAGGAAATATAGCGGTTGGAGTAACTCTTTTTGCAGCGTCGGTTGCCGTCGGCCTTATTGTGGCCGGAAGCTTAACATATTAAAAGAAGGCGATTCCTGTTTTACGGGGAATCGCTTTTTTTATGTCCAGATTGCTCGTGTTCACTTAGTAATAATGTACGTGTATTTTCACGGTCGGCACGAACAATTTTTTGCTGTGTGTAAAGCGGAATGACAAAGAGCAAAATAAATAAAAAAACATAGCTCATTTTTGTTATCCTCCCATGTAAATTGTAAACGCCTGCTAATAGTGTGTGACAAACAATACGTAAATATATCATATTTGACTGGGCGAACTGGAAAAAATTGAGGGATGCAAAAAGAATATAATCTTACCTTCAACAAAAACTAAAAGCAGTATAGAGGCACGTCTTTTATTAAGAAAGGAGTTGGGAAAAGTGAAAAGGTGGCTCATTTTGTGCTTAATGATTATAATCGCAGCTGGATGTGGACGCCCAGATGAAACGTCTCAACCGAGCATTTTCCTTATACCAGAAGGGTATAAAGGATGGGTTATGGTCGAATATGATAAAGATAACGGAAATCCCAGCAAGACAGAAGGAGACTACACTGTATTTAAAGTAAATGACCAGGGAGTTGGGAAAACCAAAACGCTTTTAAGCGGCGGCGGCTGGGCAAGAAATAAATATTTCTATGTAAATAAAAATGGAGAGCGAAAGCAATTGAAGCAGGGTAAAATGATTCATGGAACGACTCAAGGTAACAA
>NZ_JBFULJ010000616.1:0-2307 GCF_056400385.1 Priestia sp. P5_B4 | reverse complement strand
GGAAATCAACTGCGGTGTAATAAGCAGTCCAGCTCATGTATCTCATTGATTTGTCTTTAGGTTGGATTCATTTAGTTATGTCTCAACCTCAGCGAGGATCTACTTCTTGCCCAGATTTTATGTCGATTACTTTAAGGTTATTTTGAGGTGCTTTAATATCTTTGCTTGCAGGCGCTGCTTTTTTATTTTCCACCCAGTCTACTAACAAATCAAAAGATTGATGAGCATATGGAAGCAGAGGCTGAAGCTCTTGATTTGGATCCGTTTGTTTATTCCATACTAAGCTGTCAACGTGATTTCCGTTTTTAACGGTATAGAGACGATGAAGGTTTGCCTTGCCGGCTTTTTTAACGAGTTTTTCATAGCCTTCCGCGTGAATAGACGGGAAGATAAGTGAATCGAGAGAGCCAGCCATACTGATAAGAGGTACATCGATATCGCCCGTATTTTCTACTTTTGCTACATTTTCTTTTACGCTTTTTGGACGGGTTTGATAGCGATAATTTTCAAAGATATAATCCCATGAGCGATCACGTAGACCTGCTGAAGTAAAGTTTAAATAGTTGTGCCAGTTTGTTCTTCCTGGAGCAGTTGGATCAAAGTGATCACGGTAAATGTTTAATGTGACCGCCCAGTACACTTGATCATGATAATTCCACAATTTTTCTGATCCTTTCGGAAGACCTGCTTTGTACATTTGTTTCATGGCTTTTTTCTGTTCTTTTCCCGTTCCGTACAGCGCTTCTTCTGCGTTGTTGACAACAGGTGTTAGTGAGCTAATTAAATTTGGCGCTTTTGCACTCCATAATACGCCTTCCCAATCGACGCCTCCATCAAATAAACGAGGCTCTTTTGTTTGTTTTGGATCATCGTGTTCAAGTGCGTATCTGACGACGTATCCACCGTTTGAAATGCCAATTGCATACGTTGGTACTTTATGATCGTTTCGAATCAAATCGCTTGCAGGATTTTTTTGATTGGACGGGTTGATTAGCTTGTCTGAATAATGAGTAGTCAAGTATTGCTGGGCAGCTTTTGTCAGCTGACGATAGCGCATATTCCATTCTGCTACGCTGTCGTCATCGTTAGCGAGTGCATTTTTTACTTTAGCAAAAGGATCGTTAGGATCACTTTCTCCTTGTGTTCCTTTATCGGTGGCTGCAAACGCATAGCCTTTTTTAAGAACGTAATCGCTGAATAATAAATCGGTGGATGTTTCGTTGCGCGTGGCAGGAATGCCGGCTACCACCAGTTTTCCGTTCCAGTTATCAGGAACACGGATGACGAACTGAGCGTCTTCAAAAATGCCATTTACTTGGGTTCCTTTGACCGCAGCGGGCTGATTGATTCGATACCAGCCCGATCCATCTTCAGGTTTCCCCCAGTTATAAGGAGTAAGCCCAATATTGCCATAGAGCGTAGCCTGCTGATATTGAGCGGGGTTTTTAGTGGTGAGCCAATTTCCGTTCGCTCCGTCAAAATAGGTTTCTGCTGACTGATCAGCATTTGGGATTACATCTGTGTTGGTAGAAGCTTCAGCAAGAGATCCTGAAGCTGAAAAACAAAGAGCAGCAGAAAAAGTAAGCGCTATCATTTTTCGTTTCACATTTCTTCCTCCTCATAAAAATACTCATACCTTTTAAGTAAATTCCATAAAAAAGAAAAATGTCCTGTTCTAAAATTAGTTTGGAGGAAAGTTTTTTCATTTGTTTCTAAGCTGTTTTTGTCTAACAAACAGGTAAACTGCATCCAATTCTCTAGTTTCTTTTTAGGCTGCTTATATTATAATGAAACAAGGATTAAAAAAGACAGGGTAAAACAATCGATTAAATAAGTATAAAAGAGGGCAAGGGAGTAGGTCTATGAGCAGCTTTAACAGTCAGTTTTTGTATTCCGTTACAATCATTCTATTAGGATACATACTAAAACGAACAAACCTCCTTCAGCAAAAAGACGGGGAAGCTTTAGCCAGAATTATTTTTAATATTACAATGCCTTGCTTGATTATTGTCACATTCAGCAGTATTAAAATTGATGGATCGCTTATCTTACTATTAGTTATTGGGATTGTCTATGGCTTGCTGTTAGCTGCTGTAGGGGTTTTTGTTTTTCGAAAAGATGAGCGAAAAGTGAAAGGCATGCTGACGATGATGATTCCAGGATTTAATATTGGAATGTTTGCTTATCCACTAGTAGAAGGTATCTGGGGAGCTCATTGATCAGCTCTTTGTGTGCTTCAAGCAACCGCTTTGAATGCTGATGGTGCTCTTCTACAAATTTATAAACGGTGATATCAAATACGCGTAC
>NZ_JBFULJ010000615.1:0-2309 GCF_056400385.1 Priestia sp. P5_B4 | reverse complement strand
GGTCTAGGAATTTAACAGATGGATATTTGTCCTGGAACAAACGCCATACAAAATCGTTTTCAAACATAAGAACGGCATGTTTATCACGATCTTCTACTAGCATCACGCGAGAATCTAGCATGCGATCTTCAATTGTTGATTTGTCTACCCATTTTGCAATGTTATGAGACATGCGCGTGAATTCAAGATCGACGTTGTACTCGCCTTTCATACGGTGTTCAAACACTTGGAACTGAAGTTCACCGACTGCTCCTAAAATATAATCTCCAAAGAACGGCGTACGGTAAAGCTGTACGGCTCCTTCTTGTACAAGCTGATTAATCCCTTTTTCAAAGTGCTTAGATTTCATTGCATTTTTCGCACGAACTTTTACAAACAGTTCAGGCGGGAACTTTGGAAGAGCATCAAATTCGAATACTTTTCCCTCTCCTACAATGGTATCGCCAATCTGATACGTACCCGAGTCATACAAGCCAATGATATCCCCTGGATACGCTGTGTCTACTGTTTCACGGCTTGATGCCAAGAACTGATGAGACTGCGCTAGCTTCATTTTACGGTTCGTTCTTGCTAACGTCACGTTCATTCCACGCTCGAATTTCCCTGAACATACGCGTACGAACGCAATACGGTCGCGGTGAGCTGGGTTCATGTTCGCTTGAATTTTAAAGATGAAACCTGAGAAGTTTTCATCCGTAGGCTGAACGGTGCCATTCGTTGATTCACGAGGCTGCGGCGGTGATGTTAATTGTAAAAATGAATTAARGAAAGACTGTACACCAAAGTTTGCAATCGCACTTCCGAAGAAAACAGGTGTTAATAGGCCTTGCTTTACTTTTTCAATTGAAAAATCATTACCTGCTTCGTCTAATAGAGATAAATCATCCACTAAGCCTGGTAAATACATTTCATCGACGTGTTTTTTAATTTCATCGTCGATATTTTCACCGTCAAAGTCTGCAAAATATGACTCTTTGTTTCCTTGGTATACTTCAATTTGTTTTGAAAAACGGTCATACGTTCCTTGGAATCGTTTCCCCATGCCAATTGGCCACGTTACAGGGTATGATTCAATACCAAGTACATCTTCAATTTCTTCAAGCAGCTCAAGCGGCTCTTTTCCTTCAYGGTCTAATTTATTGATAAATGTTAGAATAGGAATACCACGCATACGACAAACTTTAAAAAGTTTAAGCGTTTGTGCTTCAATCCCTTTCGTTCCGTCAATAACCATGACCGCACTGTCTACAGCCGTTAAGGTACGATACGTATCCTCACTGAAGTCTTCATGTCCTGGTGTATCCAAGATGTTAATAAAGTGATCTTTATACTCAAACTGCATAACACTTGATGTAACCGAAATTCCACGTTGTTTTTCGATTTCCATCCAGTCAGATGTAGCAAACTTGCCTGATTTTTTTCCTTTAACCGTTCCGGCTGAACGAATCATTCCGCCCAGTAACAGCATTTTTTCTGTTAACGTTGTTTTCCCGGCATCCGGGTGAGAAATAATGGCGAATGTACGACGTGAATCGACCATCGTTTCTTGAAGTTGGTTGTTCATACGTTTTAAAATCCTTTCTGCTCTACAATTCCTATTTTCATCATTTCATTATACGCTTTTTTTATACTGCGTGACTAGTTTTTTTCATATTTGAATACTTCTACAAAATCAAAGAAATCGTCAACAAGGTGTAAAAAGCGAACAAGAAAAGACCCCTTTTATAAAAGGGGCCTTCTCCCAGTTTAGTTTAACGAACGACCAGAGAAACGTTCTGCTGATCGGCTTAAACTTTATAAAAAAAATTACTTTTGAACGTTAGCAGCTTGTGGTCCACGGTTGCCTTCAACGATTTCAAATGTAACTTCTTGACCTTCTTCTAAAGTTTTGAAACCTTCGCCTTGGATAGCAGAGAAATGAACGAATACATCGTCTTGTCCTTCTACTTCGATGAAACCGAAACCTTTTTCAGCGTTGAACCATTTTACTTTACCTTGTAACATATCTCTTTTCCTCCTTGTGTGACAATCCACACATTGTGTATTACTCTATTCCTGCTCTTACAATAAGTCAAGACGAACACTTCGAACTATCCTTACCGAACAAAAATAAGCACCTTTATTGTAACAAATCCTCCAAAAAATTTCAAAGGAATTTGCACATTCTTTTTGTTTGCTTTGATCCCTTACCTACAGCCTTTCCACCCTTTTTAAGCAGCCGAATGTGAACGCATTATCCGCACTTCTTCTTGGTGTTTTTTCTTGTATAACGATCCTTTAAATGGATAACGCTATAGAGATAGATACTC
>NZ_JBFULJ010000614.1:0-2309 GCF_056400385.1 Priestia sp. P5_B4 | reverse complement strand
GACAATCGATGTCACTATATACACTTGGAACTTCTGCCACAAAAGAGCATAAAGAAGTGCTTCAAATGATTTTAAAAGGAATTGGTGAAGCGCATGAGTGTTCAGAGAAAGAAGTACATGAGCTAACGGCTGTAACTGGCAGTGCACCGGCGTTTTTATATTATTTTGCAGAATCGTTAATTGATGCAACTACTGCTTACGGTGTGGACGAAAAAACAGCCAAAGATTTAGTTATTCAAATGATGTATGGCTCTGTACAAATGCTGCATGAAACCAAAGATCCTGCGTCTTTAAGAGAGCAAGTAACAACTCCAGGCGGCGCTACTGCCGAAGGGTTAAAAGTGATGAAAGAACAAGACTTTTCCCTAATAATAAAGCAKGCAATTGAAGCAACGAATAAAAAAGCAATGGGTGGAAGCTAAAAAAGCTCGTACAACCATATGTTAGCTGAAAAATCCGAACTATAGTTCAGCATTCTTTCATTGGAATGTTGAATCAGTTCGGATTTTTTAATGAATAGACTTCCTTAACATACATATATTCCTCTTTGGAACTGTTTTTTCTCTATGGCCCAAACTTTTTTAGTCATCAACAAACCGCTTTTTCATATCAGAAGTTGGGAGCATGCAGTGCTGCTGTTTGCCAAACCACTTATATCGGTTGCGAGCGATCCAGTTGTATACTATATCTCGAATAGGTGCAGGAATGATAATGAAAGCATATAAAAATTTAACGGGTCCATCTAAGCGCTTGGCGATTTTTAAAGCAGCCGTTGATTTTACATATCTTTGGTTTCCATGAATATATACAATGCTGTCTAATTGCTCAGGAAGTAAGCCGTGAGAGGCTAGCTGCTGCTTTCCGAAATCTGATTGAAGAGAAGCGAAAGAAAACAAAGCTTGTTCATCATGTTTAATAATATATTGAACACTGCTATTACATAAATTACATATACCATCAAAAAGAATTAAATGTTTCATTGGACGATTTCGCTCCTATTCCATAAAAAAAGTATAATTACTTGTCATTTTTGAAAAATAAAGGTACGTTTAAAAGATGTGAAAGTGATCCAAATTCAAAGGTAATTCGATTATATAATAAGGACTCATAAGAGTTAAAGGAGAAGGGTATGAAAGAGCAAAACGACGTTGTCTTATACAATAGAATAAAAGAACGAGACAAAAAAGCCCTTGAACTGCTGTATGACAAGTATGAGCGAATTCTTTATTCGTTTATATACCGGTTAACAAATAGCTCTGATATTGCTGAAGAAGCTGTTCAAGAAGTGTTTATTAAGCTGTGGAGAGGAAAAGGAGTTTACAGCGATGAAAAAGGGAAGTTTTCATCATGGCTGTTTACGATTACAAGAAACACCGCGATTGATATTGTAAGAAAAAGAAAAAACGATCCTATTTTCTCAGAAGAAATTTTTGATTTTATTGAAGATGATCATCCTCAGATTGACGAGCAGCTTCAGTGGAAAGAAGAACAGCAGAGAGTGCGGCACGCTGTATCAAAATTGTCTGAAGACCAAAAAAAGATTATTCAATCCGTTTATTTTAAGGGATTAACGCAGCAAAAAGTAGCAGAAGAGCAGCAAATCCCATTAGGAACAGTAAAGGGTAGGGTGCGATTAGCGTTGCGGAAATTAAAAACATATTTAGGTACTGATGCAGAAGGGAGAGCTGATTCATGAGTATGTGCAATAAACTAATTGATTACTATAATGATMAGTTGACTTCCCATGAGAAAAAAGAGTTTGAAATGCACTTGAAAAACTGTCAAAGCTGTCAAGAAGAACTAAGAGAGCTGGAGGAAGTTCTTGGAGATCTAACGTATTTGACACCAGAACAATCTCCTCCGCCAGAAATGAAACAGCGAATACTTGCGAATGTATTCGAAGAAGAACAAGGTGAGACAAAGAGAGAACCAATCGCTTTAAAAAATGAAAAACAACATGCTGCGTCTAAGAAATCAAATAAAAAGTCCATCATTATTGGATTAGCTGCGGCACTTCTTTTATCCCTTGCAGGAAACAGCTACTTTCTGTTGAAAGATGGAGACAAAGGCAAACAAGAGCCAAATGTTTCGGTTGCTCCTCAAAACGAACCTCTTACATCTGAAAAAACAATGAAGCTGCAGGCAGAGCCGAACATTTCTGGCGAAGCAACAGCATCTCTTACGAAAAAAGGTGGAAATCTAAATGTGGTTATTCAAGCGAATAACTTGAAAAACGTAAAGGGGAATGAAGTCTATCAGGTGTGGCTCATAAAAGGTGATAAGCCTCATCCGGCAGGTGCTTTTGTAAC
>NZ_JBFULJ010000613.1:0-2313 GCF_056400385.1 Priestia sp. P5_B4 | reverse complement strand
GGGTTTTTCTACATCGATAAATTAAGCGTGTGCTTTTGCGAGGCCGATACAGATACCGCCTGAAATAATCAGTACACTCGCAAGAGATACATAGAATAATTGACGCTTTGTTTTCTTTTCTCCCAAGAAGACAATACCGCCAAAAATTGAAATAACGATACCCATTTGCGATAATGAAAAGCTTGTTGCTACGCCTAGTCTTGATTGAGATAAGAATAAGAACATGTTTCCAGATGCCCAGATTAGACCTGGTAAGATATTACGAATCGTATATTTGTTAAATGGCTTATGTTTGTATGTAATGATTAAACCGCCAATTAACATACCGATTGCTTGCGGGAATAAAGCTGCCCATGCGTCTACGTTGAAGATACGTGCGATAACTACGTAAACTAAGAACCCAAGACTTGAAATGATAAGAGTGATAACTCCTTTTTTCGTTTGTCCCGGAGCCCCTTGTGCTCCTTCTTTTTTACCGTCTAATGAAGAAAGCACCACGCCTGCTAGTATTAAAAGAATCGCAATAGATCCAAGCACAATCGTTTGAAGCGTTGACCATTCTTTAAATACAATAACACCAAAAAGAGCTGTTGATACTAATTGCATACCCGTTGAAATCGGCATTGACTTTGAAACACCAAGGTATGGAACACTTTTAAACTGATTGCTTTGACCTACTGACCAGAACAAACCTGAAACAATTCCGACAATAACGAGCGTTGGCGTTAACACCGGCTGCACAATCATAAACTGAACAAATGAAAGAATCAAAGCTCCAATAATTGTTCCCAGCGTTTGACTGTAAGGTCCACCGCCCATCTTCATACTAACTAAAATCATGCTTCCCCACGCAACGGAAGGAAGAACACCTAGCAAAATATCCATCTTTCTCTTAACCTACTTTCCTATTTCTAATCTATGTACATCGTATGTAACGACCTGCTGCTTTTCTCTCATCAAGGGCAAAAGCCAAGCACTCATACTCCCTCGAATATTCCCCCAAAGGTCCACTTATGCGGATGAGCCTACCCCGCAAGGGGGGCAGCATCCGCTTAGGTCTAGAAGGTTTGATAGGACTGCTCTTTAGTCCTATCAAACCTTCTACATCGATAAATATATAACGTTTTCATAAATAGTGGTAAAACTGCTATTTCTTGCTGCTCGTATTATACTAACACGAACATTTATTATTTAGCTAGAAATTTTTTTGATTATTTTTTAAAAACAGAAAAAAATTTTTTCTTCTTGCTCTGCAGCTCGCTTCTCCCTCTTATGTGATCTGCAATCAGCAGAAACTAGCGCCTCTGCTGATTGAAAATAAGAAGAGATAAAGCCTTTTCATTTTAGTTAGCTACAGGCTTACAAAATTGCTCTACTACTTCTTTGGCTGGAATTGAGCTAATCGCACCTTTTCCAGTTGTCGTTAAGGCACCGCTTGCATTTGCAAAACGTAAAATAGCATCGTGGTCAGAGTCAAGAATAGCCGTTAAGTTTTCTTGTGACACATCGCGGCTTAATAGCTGATAAAGGAATCCGCCAATAAACGCATCTCCTGCACCTGTTGTATCAACAACTGCTACTTTGTAACCGTTTGATTCATAGACAGCTTGTTTTGTATAAAGCGTTGCGCCTTCTGCACCTTTTGTGAACACAACTACTTGAACATCACCTGTAAATAGAGACTGAATCGCTTGCTGTTCATCTTCAATGCCTGTGATAAACGATAGCTCGTCGTCTGAAATTTTAACAATGTGCGCTTGTGGAATAAATTCTAAAATCGTTTGACGGCATAGCTCATGATCTTTCCACAGCGGAAGACGTACATTTGGATCAAAGCTGATAACGCCGCCTTTTTCTTTCATGCTTTTAATCGCTTTCATATGAGCGTATTTCATAGGACTTTCAACTAAATCAACCGAACAGAAATGAAGAACATCGTTGCTTGCAAACCAATCAGAGTTAATTTCGTCTTCAGTTAGCAATAAATCTGCTGAAGGATTACGATAAAAGCTGAAATCTCTTTCTCCGTCTTCACGCAGGGAAACAAAAGCTAAAGCTGTGTTTGCTTCTTCTGTACGATAGACCATCTCAGTACCTACTCCTACTTCACGAAGCGTATCTACTAGAAAGTCTCCAAACGCATCTTCTCCAACTTTTGTAATAAGCGCTGACTCATTACCGTATGTAGCAACAACTGCTGCAACGTTTGCCGGCGCTCCGCCTGGCACACGCGTAAACGATTCCACTTCTTTCAATTGAAGACCTTTTTGAGCTGGAATCATATCAATTAATACTTCACCGATACTAAATAAC
>NZ_JBFULJ010000612.1:0-2315 GCF_056400385.1 Priestia sp. P5_B4 | reverse complement strand
ATGTAAGAAATGTTAAGGTAACGTATGACGATGGGACGTTATACTTTGAAACACATGATAGCCGCTTACCGATACGCCTATAGTTCCCGCTCCTGGAAACACTGTATCTCCGCATAACCACAGTCCTTGTAAGCCAGATCGATGCGAAATGCTGTTGAACAAGGCATGATCTAACGTTTGCGGAAAGCCTCCCACTCCCCCGTTTGGGCGAGAAGTGAACCTTTCCCATGCTTTAGGAGCTCCCGAAATTTGATGCTCTGCTTTTTCAATGCTAGGAATAATGGTTTTAATGCCTGCTACCATTTTTTTCTCAAGAACTTGTTTTTGAAGGTCATAGGCTTCTTTGTTGCTCCACTTGCTAAGATCAATGTGAGTAGACACTGTAATTGTACGCTTGCCTTCAGGGGCTCGAAAACGATCATCTGGATGAGAGACTGAGATAAATAAATGATTTCCTTCTGTCATTTCCCCTTGTTCGGATTGAAGTACTTGCTGAAACAACTCTACATTTTGCGGCAGATCTCTTTCATCAATCGCAAAATACATCGAAAACGTTCCCCACTGCCGAAGCTCGCTTTTTTCTTTTGCCCGCTTATGAATATGTTGGTAATCTTCATCATGCAGCAAAGTCTTTAAGCTTTGAACCGGCGCGTTGCATACAACGTCTGATGCACGGTAACGGTTACCTCTATGATCATGCACGATCCACCCGTCATTATCACGCTCTATCTTTACTACTTTCCTTCCTAGAGTCGTTTTTCCTCCGTTGACTTTAATCGATTTTTGCAGCGCTTCTGCGACTTTGTATAAGCCACCTTTTACATAAAAAGCACCTTCGTGATAAATATCTAACGCTAAACATCCAATAAGCATTGAACAGTTCTCACTTGTTGTCTGCATGCTGTCTATTAATTGACCATCAACAAAATGAAGAAAGTCCGCTTCGTCTAGCAAGCTGTGTTTTTTTAGTAAATAACTAAACGATTGATGAAAATAAGGCAACAGCTTCACAGAACCAACATTCAACGAACTTACCAGCCTGCTCCACTCACCGACTGTTAGAGGAGGAAGAACCGGCAGAGACTGCATAAGCTTGCGAATTTCTTTTGCAATTCTAAAAACATTTTCATAAAAGCTCCTAATATTTTTTGCTTTATGAGGAAATTGTTTTTGAAGATAGGAAATATGCTGATACCGGTCTTGATAATAAATCAGTGTACGATGAGGAAGATGAACTTTCATGATTTTTTCAAGAGAAACCTTTTCAATTTCTAGGCCAAGGCACGTGCCGATTCGCTCATGTATCCCTCCGTGCTCAAATCCCATTCCAAGTGTCGCCCCAACAGGAAACGTATACAAATGACGCTGAAATTTCCCTGCACAGCCTCCCCATTCTCGAGAAGCTTCTAAAACCGTCACTTCATAGTCATGTTTAGCTAAAAGCGCTCCCGCTGTTAACCCACCTATTCCTCCGCCTATTACGACAACTTGCTTATGCATGTTTTCACCTTCTTCTGCTCTTTCTTTTATTGTGCAAAAAAAAGAAGCTCACCGCAATTTAGAAGCGGCTCGTTACTGAAATAAAAAAGCCGTGAATGATCTCACAGCTTTTTGGCTTATTTTGTAATCACTCCACAAACAATCCGATCTCCTGAGTTTCCTGAAGGATCCGTTGTGTAATCGTCGACTTTATCATGTATCACTAATGCCGATCCATCCATATCCAAAAGAGAATTCGGCTTTCCTTCTTGCAGCGTGACAAGAGAAGCAAAAATTTCTGTATCTACTTTGCCATTTGGAGCAACTTCTAGATTGGGCAAATCACCTGCATGCGGGCCTTTTGTATTTTTAAGGCCGTGTTCACGTTTAAAAGGATTAAAATGGGCACCCGCTGTTTTAAAATCCGGCACCTCACATTTTCCTATTTCATGAATATGAAATCCATGTCTCCCTGGTGAAAGACCTTGAGCAGTTAATTTAATGTGCACGCCGTTCTTTGCTTCTGACAGGGTAGCCTCGCCTACTTTTTTGCCCGATGTATTTGTTAAATCCACTTTAACAGGTTCTACCGATACTTCGCTTGTTTCTTTCGCTTCCTCTGTTTTCAGGTGGTTTTCATGAGCGTTATTTTGCTCTTTTACCATGCTGCATGCTCCTAACAATAACAGAACAAAGACTACGCATCCGTTCATTATCAACTTTTGCATCCGTGATTCCTCCTTTTTCTTATTTATCACCATCCTTTCACTATTTTCCTTTTTTTAGACATCAAAAATAAGATTGAGACATACGTTCACCTTACCAATGAAAAAATC
>NZ_JBFULJ010000611.1:0-2315 GCF_056400385.1 Priestia sp. P5_B4 | reverse complement strand
TCTTTTATTTCAATAGTTTTTTGATCATTTTCAAGCTTTGTTTTTCCGAAGGATAGCGGAATGACAAATCAAACTTGGTTGTTTGAGCCAGCATGCTTTTAAAATGAGTGAATGTCTGAAAGCTGTCTTTTCCATGATATTGACCCGTGCCGCTTTCCCCCACTCCGCCAAACGGCAAATATGGCGTAGCGATATGCATAAGCGTATCGTTTATACAGCCTCCTCCAAATGAAAGGCCCTCCGTTATCACGTTTTGCACATCTTCACTTTCTGTAAATAAGTAAAGAGCTAACGGCTTAGTTTTTTCTTGAACTTTATGAATGACTTCGTTTAGTGTTTCATATTCAATCATAGGAAGAATAGGCCCAAAGATTTCTTCTTGCATAACATCTGATGTCCAGCTTACTTCACTTAACACCGTAGGTTCTATTGTTAGCGTGTTTTTATTGTACCCGCCTCCAACTATAGCATTTCCGTCTTTTAAAAACTCAACTAGCCGAGTAAAATGACGCTCACTGACAATACGGCCGTAGCGGTCGCTTTCAAGTGGATTACTACCGTAAAATTGAGAAATTGCTTCGCGAAGTTTCTCTACAAGCTGCGCTTTAACTTTTTTATGCACGAGCAAATAATCAGGAGCAACGCACGTTTGGCCTGCATTCATCCCTTTACCAAACATAATTCGCTTCGCTGCAAGATCTAGGTTTGCGTCTTCATGTACAATGCACGGACTTTTTCCGCCTAGCTCAAGCGTGACTGGAATAAGCTGCTTCCCTGCTTCTTGCATAATAATTTTCCCTACATTTACACTTCCCGTAAAGAAAATATAATCAAGCGGCTGTTTTAAAAGCAGGCTTGTCGTATCTACAGCCCCTTCAACCACCGTCACAAATGCTGGGTCAAAAGCTTCAGCCAGTAATTCTTGTATAACGCGAGATACGCTAGGCGTTAATTCAGAAGGTTTTATAATCGCCGTGTTTCCAGCAGCAATCGCTCCTACTAAAGGAGACAGTGCTAATTGAAACGGATAGTTCCACGGAGCAATAATTAAAGCGACTCCATACGGTTCAGGAACAATTTTCCCTTTAGAGCCCACATGTGTTAAAGCAGTTTTTACTTTTTTAGGCTTCATCCATTTTGCTAAATGCTTAAGCGTAAACCGAATCTCCTCTAGTAAAATCCCAATTTCCGACGTGTAAGCCTCTACTTCAGATTTATTTAAATCTTGTTTTAAAGCATCCATAATTCTCTGCTCGTTTTGTTTGACTGCGTCTCTTAGCTTATTCAGCGCTTGAATACGGCTGCTGATACTCTTTGTCTTTTGCGCATAAAAATACTGCTTTTGTGTAGAAACAATATGTTCAATGACCGTTTCATCTGTGATATAGAATCGCTCGTGGTTCATCTCTTTCATCTCCCTATAAACATTCGCTTTCAACTGTAGCGAGCAAGTTTTTTAATAGCTCAACTGCCTCATTTAAAGCTAATGAATAATATCTCTGCGTTCCTTTTTGCTCAATTTGCACAAGCTTTTGATCGCGTAGAATTTTTAAATGATGAGAAATTGCCGGTCGTGATAGAGTAGACTCGTTTGCAATTTCATTAACGGTTAAAGGCTCTTTTTCGGCGAGCAGCAAAATAATATCTTGTCTTGCTGAATCACTTAGAGCCTGAAAAATAGGAATGCTGGCACGAAATAACTCGACTGCTYTTTCACTCATATAGATTCTCCTTTATTTAATTTCTTGTGTTCTGCGGACAACGGATGTAAGCCACTTTCTTGGCACGAAGCGCGGGATGAACGTAGCAAGACGAAACTGTACTCCTGGTACGATAACCGTCTGCCCTTTCATAAATTTTTTATAGCCAACTTTCGTTACTGTTTCTACATCCATTGCACCGCTTTGAAAAAGCTTGGAGTTGCTTAGCTGGGCTCGGTCGCTAAAACCCGTTTTAGTTGGACCCGGGCATAGAGCACTTACCGTTACATTGGTACCTCTTAATTCATTTTCAAGGGCCTCGGTGAAAGATAATACGTACGCTTTCGTTGCGTAATATACCGTCATAAGTGGACCTGGCATAAATGCAGCAACAGATGCAATGTTTAAAATTTTTCCGCGATTTCTTTTGACCATATCCGGTAAAAATAATTTTGTTAAATGAGTTAATGCTCGAATATTTAAATCAATCATGTTTAATTCTTCATCTAAAGCTGTTTCAATAAATTTGCCGTATAGTCCAAAACCAGCATTGTTCACTAAATAATCAACGTGCATTTTTTTATTCTTAAGTTCTTCATATAATGACTGTATCTC
>NZ_JBFULJ010000610.1:0-2319 GCF_056400385.1 Priestia sp. P5_B4 | reverse complement strand
GCTCAAGAAAGTTTGATAGTGAAAGGAGTGAAGCTCTGGAAATTATTTTACAAAGAGAGGATAGTCTATCCAAGAAGTGAAGGTAGTTCAAATTTTATAATCATAGTATAATAAAAAATACGGTTATAAAAGCTGTGTTTATTATACATCTTTTATATAGAAGGTAAGATTGAATTTTATATTTGCTTAAAGGAGGTCTTTCCTTGGATATTGCGTATATAATTGCTGAAGAAAGAATTAGACAAGCAATAAAAGACGGTGACTTTGATAAGCTGCCTGGGGAAGGAAAACCATTAAAGTTAGAAGATTTATCACATATACCTGAAGAACTGCGCCAAGCGTATAGGATATTAAAAAATGCAAACATGATAACGGATGAACAAGAGCTGAAACGAGATATGGCTACAATAGAAGAATTGATTTCTATATGCACGGATGTTAATGAAGAACAAAGGCTAACAGAGATGCTTACGGAAAAGCGTTTGCGCTTTGAGCAGCTCGTTGACAAGAAAAAGATGACAAGTTCTGCAGCTTACAGGACGTATCAGAATAAAATTTACTCCAAATTTTTTTATTAATGAGTGTAATGAACCAGACGATCGGAGGGTGAGAACTTGCGGCTGTTAATTTTATTGATTAGTATCATACTATTTATTTCGCTTTGTTTTTATATTTTTGCCCCACAAATAAAACGAGGTGCCCAATCGAAAAATGTGCCGGTTTTATTTATTCATGGCTATTTAGGCAGTCAAAAAAGCTTAGGGAAAATGATTAAACGATTTGAACAAAACGGATGGGGAACTAAAGTAGCTTACTGCGTTGTTCAAAAAGATGGAGCTATTCAGTGGAAGCACATTATGAAAGCAAAAGAGGGAAAACTTCCGCTTATTCATATCGTCTTTAAAAAGCCAGATGCCAGTATTGCACAGCAGCAAAAATGGATTGAAGCTATTATGCAAGATGTACGTGATACATATAAAGCATCTTCTGTTGATTTAGTTGGACATAGTATGGGAGGAGTAACAGCAGCAGCTGTTAGTTTGTCTAACCCTCAGTATATTCAAAAGTTAGTTACGTTAGGATCGCCAATTCAAGGATTAGATTATCAGGAATTAATGGAGATGTATCCTCATGCACGCAATCATATTGAATCTATGGGTGCTCGTGATTTAGCTTTTCACTCTATAGCGTTAAACAAGCTGTACGAAAGTCGTCAAGATTTCTCAAAAGAAATCGACGTTTTTTCAGGAGCAGGAGATGTGGGAGATAAGACAGATGGAGTGGTAACAGTAGAAAGTGCGTACGGACTGCAAGAGTTCACCGAACACATTCATCTCCACACGTTTCATGAAGCACATTCAGATTTACATGAAAGCTCAGAGGTTGATAAAGCTGTCTATCAATTTTTAAAACGGGATTAAAGGGGGATTACGATGCTTTATTTAATTAGACACGGCCAAACAGATTGGAATAAAAACAAACTTATTCAAGGGCATGCTGATATTCCGCTCAACGAAGCGGGAAAGCAACAAGCTAAACGCGTAGCGGAACGTTTTCGAGATATCCATATTGATGTAATCTATACAAGCGATTTGCTTCGCGCGCAGGAGACCGCTAGGGAAATTGCAGCTGCTGCTAAAGTAGAGAAAATGGAAGTTTGTGAGCAGCTGCGTGAGCGCTCTTTTGGAGAACTAGAATCAAAGAACGTAGAAGTTCTGCATGAGCTTGTGCCAAACTATGCGACAAATTGGGGAGAAGAGCCTTTATATAATATCGAAACACTCGAAGCGGCTCAAGAACGGATGGTTCAGCGGTTAACGGAAATTATGAAGAAGTCTATCGGAAAGAAAGTAGCAGTTGTTAGTCACGGGGCAGCAATTAATACATTCATTCATCATGTAACAAGCGGAGAACAAGGAACAGGGACTACTGTTTTACAAAATACATCGATTACAACTTTTGCTTATGAAAGTGGAAAATGGCGTCTTGAAACGATCAATGATGCCAAACATCTTGAATAAATATACTTAAAGAGGCTGTGGCAGTAGTATTTTAGTTAAGGGGAAATCCGAACGATTAATCGTTCGGATTTTTTTATGGTGATGGTGAACGTAGGTTTCATATATGTAAGTACTTCTAGCTGTTGATTGGGGGACAAGGCGAAGACTACTGCGGGAAAAGCGGAAGGGATGAGACCCCGCATATTAATTTCATATATAAATATTTATACAATTGATTTTAATAAAAATGCATAGTAAAATAAGTTTTATTACTATTCTATTAAAGCGTTTAGTATAACTGAATTTCCTAATATTGTTT
>NZ_JBFULJ010000609.1:0-2337 GCF_056400385.1 Priestia sp. P5_B4 | reverse complement strand
CTAATTTTATTTATCAGTAGAAAAAGCTATCTTCCCCAAAGATAGCTTTTTCGCTTCGTAGTTACCATAAAACGAATTCTAGGAATGCATTAAAAAAAGAGAAGAGACATAAATATCTCTTCTCTTTCTTAATTTATTATCTATCGAGATTCTGATTGACTGTACTTTTAGTGGGACCTTTCTTCGCAAGCTGTCTTTCAACGACACGATTTCCCAAACGTTCATACAAGTCACCTTCTAAATAAGGTTCATACTCAGAAGTAAGTAGTCAGTTGTACGGGTGAGACGTTTCAACGTTTTATTGAAAAAAATAAGGTTTTTTTTATCCAGCATCGGTTGATTTGATGGCATTAATGGAGAGTGAGGAAGGAATAGATATACTTAATGGTAATAGATTTCAACTTTTAAAATAATGAAATTTTCAAATGAGTTACCTTTTATGAAAGAAATCAACGGTTTTAGGGAAAAAACGTTAAAATCAACAAAAAGTAAAAGCTTACAAGGAAAGGAAGTAACTTTCTCTTTCCTCTATTCAATATGTAGATCCTCTGCATCGTTTTGTATGTTTTTCATATGTTCATTTAGGATACTTTCTTTTACCATATCAAATTTATTCTCATAATTACGTTCAATGTGTCTTCCACCCCAAGYACATAAYSAATCTAAAATGTCTTTAAGAGATTGTCCATATTTAGTTAAYGAATACTCTACTTTAGGAGGAACTTGATTATAAATAAAACGTGTAATCATACCATCTTCTTCTAGCTCACGTAACTGTTGCGTTAACATTTTTTGYGTGATTCCAGGCATTAAACGCTTTAATTCACCAGTTCTTCTTRTACCTAAAATAAGATGACATAAAATGACRACYTTCCACTTGCCACCAATGACTTCAAGAGCTGCCTCTAYCGGAATATTATATTTTTGCAACTACCTTACCTCCAATGATATAGGCACTTTTTAGTACCTATATTACTTTTTAGTATCAATGCTACTTAAAAGTGCGTACTTTTAATTGTTTCTATCCTGATACATAATAACAATTGATCAAGCTAATAGCTAACAAAATATCTTATTGAGGCCTCAATATAAAGTGTAGTAGCTAGCTTGATTTTTAAAAAATGAGGGGATCAACTAACACCCTAGTAAACGAATATATTAGAAAAAATTTTTCAAATGATGAACAACTATTATTTATAGAATAGGTTAAATAAAAGGTTAGAGAGGACGTTTAAAATGGACTTAAAATTAAAAGGTAAATTAGTATTAGTAACAGGATCAACTGGTGGTATTGGTAAAGGTGCTGTGAAAAGCTTTCTACAAGAAGGTGCAAAGGTTATTATCAATGGGCGTACAGAAAAAGGAGTTCAAGCAGTAGTAGAAGAATTAGCTTCTTTAGGAACTGTTTATGGAATTGCAGCAGATGTTTCTAAAGCTGAAGATTGTGAGCGACTTGTAGAAAAAGTAAATGAGATTGGTCAATTAGATGTTCTAGTCAATAATACAGGTGTTTTTGAAGTAAAGCCATTTGTAGAAGTAACTGATGCAGAATGGTTAGACTATTATCAAATCAATGTATTAAGTGCTGTTCATTTAGCTCGAGCATTTTTACCAGGAATGATGGAACGTAATTTCGGGAGAATTATTAATCTTGCCAGTGAGGCAGGTATTAAACCTTATCCGGAATTAGTACCTTATGGTGTTTCTAAAACAGCCCTCATTACATTATCTAGAGGATTAGCTGAAACAGCAAAAGGAACAAAAGTAACCGTAAACTCTGTACTTCCTGGTCCAACATGGACAGAGGGATTTTCGCAGTTTATTACAGATCTTGCGGATGAAAAAGGGCAGGACTTAGATACGTTTATTGCAGAATACTTTAAGCATGATCAACCCACATCTCTAATTCAACGATATGCTACCGTAGAAGAAGTGGCAGATACAATTGTATTCCTTGCATCAGAAAATGCGTCAGCTATTAATGGCGCTGCTCAACGTGTAGAAGGCGGGATTATCCAATCTATCTTATAAGGTATAGCGTCAAGATAATGTGGATTTACAATGCTAAAGATATCCACATATAAAAAACAATTTCTTAGCCTAAAAAAGAGAGGAGACACAAATATCTCTTCTCTTTTTTAATTTATTATCTATAGAAGTTTTGATTGATTGTCCTTTAATGGGACCTTTCGAAATAAAAAGCCCTAAGAAAGCAAATTTTCTAGCGCTTTAAAATTTATATAACTACTCGCTTTTCCATTGTTTAAAACGTTCATTAACCTTGTTTTTTACAATATTATAGTTATCTAATGTATCATTTACTTCATAAACAGAGCT
>NZ_JBFULJ010000608.1:0-2346 GCF_056400385.1 Priestia sp. P5_B4 | reverse complement strand
GCTGAGATTTTAAATGAGCATCAGCAAGTGTTCACCTTTATGAAAAAACGCAGTTTAAAAGCTGTTGAACATATGCAAAAACATTTACATCATGATCTTGTTCATTTACAAAAACGATTAAACACCAAAAGCGATTGAGACATAACTAAACTCATTCAATCCAAAGACGAACAAATGAGATACATAAATAAAAAGATCCGAACGATAAATCGAGATTCTTGATGGAGGCTCTCAATTCATCGTTCGGATCTTTCTTCAACGAAAAAAATTTTGTCCTAGCCTCTTTTTTTAAATAGGCAAAAACACTCCAGGTGCTTCCCCATGTTCATCATCATCGAGCCACCACTTAAAGCCTTCTTGTGCAACTAATTTTTGTGCTTCTTCAGGACCTTGTGAGCCGGATGGATATTCATAAAGCGGCAGCATATCAGCTTCAAATGCATCTAATACGGGCTGCATCCATTGCCAAGACAGCTCTACTTCTTTCCAATGAGCAAAAAATGTGGAGTCCCCGATTAATGCGTCGTAAATAATTCGTTCATATGCTTCCGGTACATTTCCTTCTTCTCTTGAAAACGTAATACGAACCGGCTCAATAACACCATTTTTTAATGGATTTTTGCTGTTAAGCTGCAAAGCGACGTTTTCGCTTGGACTAATTTCAATAATAAATAAGTTTGGTGCTACTTTGTCATAAGGAGTTTCATACAGACCTTTTAAAGAATCTTTAAATTCTACGACGATGCGAGTTGATTTTTCTTTCATTCGTTTGCCCGTTCGAATATAAAAAGGAACGCCTTTCCAAAATGGATTATCGATCCATAAACGTGCTGCCACAAACGTATCATTTTTAGAGTCTGCTTCTACGCCAGGCTCTTCTTTGTATCCTCTAACAGATTTATGATCGATTTCTCCGCTTCCGTATTGCCCTCGTACAACATCCCGAGCTACTTCTTCCGCTTGAATTTTCCTCAGTGACTCCATTACTTTTTGCTTTTCTTCTAAAATGTTTTCTGAGCAAATTCGTTTTGGAAGATGCATAGCTGTCATCATGAGAACCTGCAGCATATGATTTTGAATCATGTCGCGTATGGCCCCCGTATGATCATAATACCCTGCACGATTTTCAACACCGACTGTTTCACTTGCCGTAATTTGGACATTTGCAATGTGTTTGTTATTCCACAGCGATTGCAGCACGGGGTTCGTAAATTCAAGCGCTTCTAAATTTTGCACCATCGGTTTCCCTAAATAATGATCAATTCGATAAATTTCTTCTTCTTTAAACGTACTGCTTAGCTTTTCATTAAGCTCTCTTGCTGAAACAAGATCATGTCCAAACGGCTTTTCAATCATAAGACGCTTCCAGCCGCTGGTTTGATCCAAGCCGCTTTTTTTTATATGCAGAGCAATTACATCGAAGTATTCGGGTGCTACGGACAAATAAAACAAACGATTTCCTTTACTTCCATAAGTTGTTTCTTGCTCATTCACAAGTTTCAGCAGCTGTTCGTAATCTTCTATTTTGCTTGCGTCTACTGCTTGATAATGAAACAGAGACAAAAAATCTTCTTCGTTACTTTCCATTTTCCGTCTCGAAAAATCGTTTATAGATTGCTTTACGCGCTCTTTAAAATCCTCATGAGACATCTGCTCGTACCCCGATCCAATAATAGAAATAGTATCAGGGAGCTTTTTGTCTGTAAATAAATTATAAAGAGCAGGAAAGATTTTTCTTTTTGCTAAATCACCCGTTGCGCCAAATAAAACAAAAGTTAAGGACTCCACTTTTTTTCCTCCCGTCAGGTTGTATGTATGATGGATTTTCTCTTCTCCTAGCTTACCTCTGTTTATTTGGGAATATCCTTTTTTCATCAAAAAGGACGCTCACAAGTGTGAGCGTCCTCAGTTATTTACATTAAAATGTTTGTCATTCCCCACAGCAGTAAAAAGCTCAGCAGAATCGTCATATTTGACACAGTGCCGACAAATTTTTGATCGTATTTGAATTCTACTGCGTAAGGTAAAACTGACCCCGCTACTGGTAGAATGAAACAAACTAAAATTGTATAACGAAACATATCTTCAAATGGAAGTAAGAAAAACAGCGCAATCCCTACGCCAAGTCCAATCACGTAGCGGATGCTTAAAAACATGATAATTTTTTTCAAATAGCTTTTTTGGAATGAAAAATTTAAGTATACGCCTAAAAGCAAAAGAGAAAGCGGCATATTCGCTTTCGAGATAATGCCTGAAACGTCTAATACGTATGATGGTAAATGAATGCCTATAATCGCAAGARGACAAATGATTACATAGGTAAGAAGCGGCATTGATTTTAATACC
>NZ_JBFULJ010000607.1:0-2346 GCF_056400385.1 Priestia sp. P5_B4 | reverse complement strand
CTTACTTATAGTAGGTGATGAATCATTCGTATAATTAACATGTATTCCCTTGAATCATTTGATATAACAGCTATATAAGACTTCGCTACGTTTAATTAAGTAACAATTTCATCTGTGCTCCTTTTATAAATTGCTGTTCATAAAAAAGGTGGTGCAATGGAGGGATAAACTTTCTTAATAAGAGGAACTGCAAGGTTTTAGTATCTAACTGCTTAAGTATCTTCTTATTTAATTTGATAATTTTTTATACGGTCTCTTAGAGCATTAGTATACATAATAACATAGATGCATCTTCTATCAACAATTTCTTTAGGACCGTCCAATACTACTTGAGGTATTGAAGTTGCTTTCCCTACGCCAGCTTTTCCAATCTAACTTATTTATTCCACTATTAAACTTCCTTTTATTTAATCAAAAACGTTCATAAAAGTGCATAAACATATGAAGACGTTCGTAATTTGTTTTCAAACGAAAACGAACGATCAAAGTGATAGATTCCTTATATAAAAGAAAAGTCCGTAAAGGTATACTTTTACGGACGAGATATTCAATTCTATTACAAGACGTTAAAGTAATTATCATAGTAAATAAAATACATGTGCGGACACATAAAGAACCGTAGGTTCGATCATGTTGTTTACCTGGACATGCAGGAACTGTCCGCTTAATAAGTCATACTCAAGCTAAATTTTCACCCCTGCTGCATGGCGGCACCACTTCAAGACTTGGAACAACAATATCTGATTCTTGAAATACTATATTATTCTTTTGAGTTTTCTGTATCTTTTTTTGAGTATTCATTAAAATTTACATGTCCCATCTGAACAATAATCATCGAGCGACGACTTTAATTTATACTTTTCAACCTTAGCATTCGCGTACTCTTCTTTCCAAACCCGTTGGAATATTTCTAAAAATACTTGGCTAGGTTGTGCTCCTGAGATGGCATATTTGTCATTCACTACGAAAAAGGGCACGCCCTGAATCCCAATTTTTGATCCCTCGGCTCTATCAGCTGCAATATTCTTGCTATATTTATCATTTGCTAAAACATCCAAAGCTTCGTTGGCATCAAGACCTATCTCACTTGTAAGTTGAGCAAGTGTTGCATGGTCACCAATATCTAGTGAATCCGTGAAGTGAGCTTTCATAATACGCTCCATAAACTCCTGTATCTTCCCTTTCTCTTTTGCATAATAAGAAAGACGAAGTGCATCATATGAATTCGTAGGAATCATTGTATCAAATTGATAATCTAACCCAACCTCTTTTGCTTTCTGTTTCAATTGATTGTTTCTTGCTTTTGCTTTTTCATATGGGATACCATGCTTGGAAGATGCTACTTGATGGATATCCATTCCTGTATTTTTTTTCGCATATGGATCTAATTGAAAATTACGAAATAAGACTTCTACCTCTTCTTTATGTTTAAACTGTTCTAACCCTATTTCAAATTGACGTTTGCCAATATAACAAAATGGGCAAACATAGTCCGACCATATCTCAATTTTCATTTTGAATGCTCCCTTTAAAGCTAATTTAATTATTATAGACAATGGGCATTTTTCTGATTAATTGGCTTTGCCGAGCAGCAGCATACATGAATTTCGCCACATTTTCCCTAGAGACGGACATTTTACCTTGCTGATCGCCGAATGAATAATCATAAGATTGCCCTTTGTATTTAACATTAGGATTAATAATTCGAACGACTGTCCAATCCAGGTTCGAATGTTTAATAATTCCTTCCAGCTTCTTCATTTCGACATAACCGTTTGGCAAAAAGATCTTGGCCAATATTCCCGGCACCACCGTCGATAAGTTTTTCTTGTCGTCTTCAGATTGCAAGGCCGGTGTCGCGAGCGTAATCAACCTTTTTTTATTGAACTTCTTCATCGCTTTGATAATCAGTTCATGTCCGTCGGCGACCGGCGTTCCTTTAAGCTTTCGCGACATATCAGACAAAGGTCCTAGGGTGCTTATCACGACATCCGCTTCCGCAACTGCCGTTTCAATGGCTGAAGCGTTCGAGAGTTCCCCCGTTACAAGCCTCAAATTGGAATGATTTAGCTTGATTTTCTCAGGGTTTCTAACATATGCCGTAACGAAATCTCCGTTGTCTAATGCAAATCGCGTTAGAAGTTGACCGATTGCACCACTTGCACCAAAAATAGTGATGTTCATGTTCTTCTGCCTCCTTGTGTTATGGTGTCCTGAATAAAATCCTTCCATTTCTGTGCCTCGATCAGCGTAGCCGTTTCTCACATCAAAAACGGCTACCTTTTTGGTGATTGATGGCGGATTTATACCCGAGATGATTGATTTTTAATCTGTCCGATTCATACT
>NZ_JBFULJ010000606.1:0-2348 GCF_056400385.1 Priestia sp. P5_B4 | reverse complement strand
GTTAGAAGTTAAGAAAAGGCCTCCTAAATGGAGGCCTTTTCTTATTTCTTATAAAACAGTCTAATACAAAGCCTTAGCCTCTAAAATATTCTCTATAATACGAACCTTTCTCACACTCTATCTCATAGCGCAGCCTAGTTTGCTTTCTGTAAAGCTCTTCGGACAGCTCATTAAATTCACCTTCTGTGATAGATCCATGAATTAAATTGTTGAATAAATTATTAAGATGTTCAGTTAATTCTTGAAGTTTTTTTTCTTTCAATGAACGTCACCCTTTAAAATAATTTTCATCTTCTAAAATTATATCAAATAAAACGTTTTCATACGATATATTTTTTACTGAATTATCGTATTAAAGTGATGAAAATATTTTTTAACCACCCCAAAACAATCAAAGAGCTCAGATAAATCATTAATCACATGATTTCAGTAAAAAATAAGTGCATAGAGACCGCGGACAAAAAGGCAAATGGTATCAACCGTTTTGACAAAAGCATAGGATGAAAAGAAAAATTAAACGAGAAAAGGAGAATGAGTATGCACTATACACCTTATTACCATCAGTGGCAGACTCCAGTGTATTACGGCTGGCAGCCATATAGTTATTATGTGCCGAATCACTATCACACCAGCGAACAGTTTCAGCAAAGAAACGGTAAATTAAAGGACTACGGACCAAGGCCGTTTGTTATTAATATTAATGAAGCATCAAAGCAAAACAATACGTACCGCACTGCTTTATGGACGGGAACACATTTACAAGTGACGCTAATGAGTCTTAAGCCCGGTGAAGATATCGGCTTAGAAATCCACCCTAACGTTGATCAATTCCTGCGCATTGAACAAGGGCAAGGCGTTGTTCAAATGGGCAAAAGTAAAAACAATCTAACCTTTAAACGAAAAGTCTACGATGACGATGCGATATTTATCCCTGCCGGAACGTGGCATGATGTCACCAATACGGGTACCACACCGCTAAAGCTTTACTCCATATACGCTCCGCCAAACCACCCATTTGGTACGGTTCATGTGACAAAAGCAAACGCCCTGGCTGAAGAACATTAAAAATGAGCAGAGGGTTATGCAGGATTGGAACGCTTTTTCAGGATCAATACTAAGTGAATAGACGGATGTTGACTAAAGAAGCCCACTAGAAAATCGGTGTATGACCTTTTCTAGCGGGCTTTTTTTAAACTTGCT
Source organism: Priestia sp. P5_B4 (assembly GCF_056400385.1). Taxonomy (NCBI): domain Bacteria; kingdom Bacillati; phylum Bacillota; class Bacilli; order Caryophanales; family Bacillaceae; genus Priestia; species Priestia sp. P5_B4. The sequence goes on along the minus strand of NZ_JBFULJ010000606.1, from coordinate 1,148 downwards.
ATACATACAGGATTTTATAGCCGAGGAAAGAATTATAGAATAAACTAATCTTTTTAAACCTCTTAAAATAACTGAAAGGCAAACAGGCGATGAAATTATTTTATAAAATTCCCAAATCAAACGTACATCCTTCTCTTAAACTAGCAAGAAAAATTCTATATATATCTGTAGAAGCAGTCATTATGACCATGCTTGTGATTAAATCTTTTACTGTGGCCTATGAAAACGACACAAATTTAATTCTCAGGCAGCTAAATGAACTAAAAGCTTCGATTGGCGGATTTGGCATAAACGAATCGTTATTTTGGTTTATGATAAAATGCAGTATCTTCACCATTGTTGCATTCGATCTTTGCTTATACGTCCGAAAAATGCTAAAAAGAAACAAAAGAGCTTTATGATTTATACGCTAAAGCTTTTACATTGGACCGCTGTTAATTTCCGTGTAAGGCTTCGCTTTTCGCGGGCGGTCCATGAGYCTCCTCGTCGCTTGCGCTCCTGYGGGGTCTCAYCTGTTCCRCTTTTCCCGCAGGAGTCTTCGCCWTGCCCTCCAATCAACMGCTAGAAGYACCYAYATACATGAAACCTACGTTCACCATACCGATGAAAAAATCCAAACGAAGTTGATTCTCCATCAAGAATCTTGATTCCTCGTTCGGATTTACATTCAACTAGAATACTTTTATCTCAGCTTTTCTCTTAAAAAGTATAAACCTCGCCATCATCTGGAACAAAGACGTGAGATGTCATGTCTTTTTCTTTGATAAAGCCTTTTAATTCTTCTCTTGATAGCGTCCAGTGATTTACAGCTTCCATATGGACAGAAATAATCGTAGCACGAGGGGCCGCTTTAAAAACTTCGTAAATATCTTCTTTCCCCATCACAAGAGAACCGCCTTCTAAAAATTGATTATCTCCGCCGTTTACGACAATGACATCCGGCTGATATGTGTTGATTTCTTCTCCAACAGCGGAATACCATACCGTATCTCCAGCTATATAAAGCGTTTTTTCATTCTTATATTTAAAAACAACAGCTGGAGATACGGTATGGTATTCCGCTGTTGGAGAAGAAATCAACACATATCAGCCGGATGTCATTGTCGTAAACGGCGGAGATAATCAATTTTTAGAAGGCGGTTCTCTTG
>NZ_JBFULJ010000605.1:0-2355 GCF_056400385.1 Priestia sp. P5_B4 | reverse complement strand
CAATCTTTCCTGAATCTTCATTATTCTCATTTTATTGTAATCGTGTACATTTCTTAATTCAAGCTTGAATGATAAAGGCTGGCCACTGTGTGTCATTGCTATTTCTTTAKTATTCCTAAATATTCTTCCCAAGGTCCTACATCTTCTCTGTATCGTTCTGCCATTATTCGAACAATTTGCGCAATATGCGTTAAATCGTGAGCAACCCAAGTCGAGAGCAGCTCTCTGACTTTTACTTCCCTAAAATCAGGGTGTTCTCCTCTCACTTCAAGGTGCTTTTCATGCTTAACTAGCAGCTTGAGTTGATGTAAATTCTGTATTCTTACCTTTTTGAATTCAAGAAGCTTCTCTTCAATAGAATTAGCAGATTCCTTGTTTAAATGGGCATAGCGGTCAAACGGAGGAAAAGCTCCCTCTTTTCCTTTTTGAAGGATAAATTCTAGCCTTGGTATCCAATTGTTTTTTTCTGCTTCTATTAAATGTTCTATGACTTCGGAGGTATTCCACGTTCCTTCTCCTTCATTGCATTGCAGCCACCCAGCAGATAGACCAGACAAAAGTTTTTCAAGCGTTTGTGGCGTATTCTCAAGTATTTCAATCGCTTCTTTTAAATTAAAATTCATATCAATTCCCCTTTCTCAACGTAATGATACTGAGCTGTCAGTTATGTAAATCCTTTAGAGATTATAGTCAATTTTACCATAATTCGCTTCTATTAAAGGAACCAACTATTTTTCTAATTCCTTTTATGATGACTAAAATAAAATAGGAACATACGTTTGGTTTTTCTCTAAAAATATGATAAAATATATATAGGCTAAAACGCAGTGAGTATCAGTCTGAATAGACACTGCTCATTCGTAAAATAGATTGCTAGCAACTTTTCATCTTGAGCTTTCCGTGTGAATTGGAGTGAGACAACAGTGAGTAAAAATCAAAAACGATGGACAAAAGAAGAAGATAGATTTCTTATCCAACACTATGGCGCTATGACGCTTCAAGAGATAGGTAAGTATTTACATAGAAGCAAGGAATCGGTTAATAAACGACTTACTCGATTAAATCTTCGTGCTTCGGATACAGCTTTACGTAAAAAATGGACGCTTGAACAAGATGCTTTTTTGCAGGAGAACATTGATATCATGAATAACCGTGAAATGGCACATTCCTTAGGCAGGAGTCCTTCTTCTATTGCTACGCGCATAAAAGTTCTGGGACTAACACGAAAAACGGCGATGCGAAGATGGACAGTACAAGAAGACGAATATTTGCTAAGGTATTACGGGGTAAAACCTCTTTCACACATATCAGCTAAATTACAGCGAAGTGTGCAAGCGCTAGAATCGAGGCTGAACCGTTTAGAAGTGTATGGAGCCAAAGCACACGTAGGACATATTACAGCGTGTGAACTAGCAGCCTGCCTTGGAGTAGATGTTCATACAATTTACAAGTGGATTCATAAAGAGAATCTATCGTACAAAATGATCATCGCCAAGACCAGAACATTTATGGGAATTGACATTCAATCTTTTTGGAAGTGGGCTGAACAAAATAAATCGTGCCTTAACTTTTTTAAAATACCTAAAAATACGCTTATTCCAGAACCAGCGTGGGTGAATGAACAAAGAAAACTAGACTATGTAAAGCGCCCTAAATACGAGCATAAAAAGTGGACAGCAGAAGAAGATGCCAGATTGTGGCGTATGTTTTATCAGGAAAAGCGCAATCAGCAAGAAATTGGACAGCTGCTCGGGCGTTCGAGAAATAGCGTGCAGCGACGCTTAGAGCGTTTACGTAAAAAGAAAATAGTTAGTTAAACGATAAAAAGCTTGGAATAAGCTATGCTTACTCCAAGCTTTTTTTATTGATATGACTTTTTGTTAAGCTTTAACTGCTTTTTCCCAATCTGCTGCAAATTTTTCCATTCCTTGGTCAGTTAACGGATGTTTTGCTAATTGCTCAATAACAGCGTATGGAATTGTGGCAATATGAGCTCCTGCAAGTGCTACACGCGTTACATGATCCGGATGTCTTACAGATGCCGCAATAATTTGAGAGTCGATGTTTTGAACGCGGAATAACTCAGCAATTTTAGATACCAGCTGTACTCCGTCTTCTGAAATATCATCAAGACGTCCTAAAAATGGAGAAACATACGTCGCTCCAGCACGAGCTGCTAAAAGCGCTTGGTTTACTGTAAAGATCAGGGTTACATTTGTTTTTACGCCTTTTTTAGCAAGGTAGCGCGTCGCTTCCAAACCAGCTAATGTCATAGGCAGCTTAATCGTAATGTTTTTATATCCTTCGTTAATTTTAATAAGTTATTCAGCTTGAGAAATCATGTCTTCAGCAGAA
>NZ_JBFULJ010000604.1:0-2358 GCF_056400385.1 Priestia sp. P5_B4 | reverse complement strand
TATTTTTATGACAAAAGGTTTGAAAAATCCCTTTTGTGGTAAAAAAAAACGTAGTTCTCCTAGTGCATAGACAGAGGTTTAATAGGAAGTTATAATTTAGGCAATTACATAAAAGGGGAGTAAGCTAAGGAAGGTGAATAGATGTGCGAAAGATAAAGCGGTTGCTATTTCTGTTCATTTGTATAGCGGTTGTAATTGTTGCGTATGAGATGATTCGATATCCAATTGAAAACAATGCTGCAAGTGTGCAGCAGCATTTGCGAAATTGGGAGCATAAAGAAAGTATTGATGGTTCTGCAAAGATTACGCTGCAAGATTTTAAACGGGTTGATCACTCTAATACATACATAGCCTTATTCTCCATACCTGGTGATAAAGAAGGAATGGCCGTATTGAAGCAAGGATGGAACAAACGCCTGCGTATTGAAGTCAGTACCAAAATGAGCAATTTAGTGGATTATGATGATATCCATACAAATAAAGGGACATATGCGCTGTTTACAGGAACAAATAGAAGTAAACAAATTGAGCGAGTAAAGGCGGCTTTGGTGCACGATACATATACAATTGATGCTGCGGTCCCAAAAAGTGATTATTTTGTGCTGTATGAAAAAATACCGAGTCATATTAAACATCCGTTTCCAGCAACGACAACGCTGCTGGATAAAGCAGGGGATGATATCACGGTTAAAGAATTTATGGATCAAGAGCTGCGTGAATAACACGCAGCTTTTTTCTATAAAAAAAGCTTTTTAAAAAAATTCACGTTTTGTTCATATTTTCGAAAGAAAGAATTTTAAGCAAAAAAAACAAATATTTGCTATAAAGTAAAAGGGAATTAACGGGCAAAATAAGTTTCATACAGGGCGTCACATTTTCTTTGAAAATTTGTCACAAAATATTCAATTATGTCGATGTGTATTGATATATCAATGTTGAAGCAAACATACAAAGCTAATTTTGCAGTTATTCCTAAAGAAATAGTTAAGAAATGGGAGCTGAATCCTTTTATTTACATTTATTCATACCAAATTATGTGATAGAATATCGCAAGGTTGAAGCACTCTAACCCCATTGGTACAGTCACTATATTAGAATATTTTTAATATAAAAAAATAAAGCAAAAGGGACGAAAAAAATGTCATTTTGTATTACAATAGTAGTGGCCTACAAATAAGGGGGAAGAGAGTCTGTATAAAAATGTCGTTATCTAGCGAAAGATAGCGCATTTTGAATGTTCATCAATATAGGCTTCGCATCATGTGTTGTTAGAAAGGAGAGTTTTAAGTGAAACCAAAAAAAGGATTTTGGAAGCTAGTAGGTTTACTATCTGCGCTTTCACTAGTATTTTTGAGCGGTTGTTCAAAGCTTGCTGTATTGAACCCGCAAGGTCCTGTTGCAAAAACGCAATCTGATTTAATCATTTGGTCTATGTGGATGATGTTGATCGTGGTTGTTGTCGTATTTGCTATTTTTATATTTGTTCTTGTCAAATATCGTGAAAAACCTGAAAACATGGACTATGAGCCACCTGAGCAAGAAGGTAACTTAAAGATGGAGGTTATTTGGACAGCATTCCCAATCATCATCTTAATTCTATTAGCAGTGCCAACTGTTAAAGCGATCTATTCTGCAGAAGAAGTACCGGCAGAATCAAAGGATAAAGATCCAATCGTGATTCACGTTACATCTGCAAACTGGAAATGGATTTTCAGTTATCCGGAACAAAATATCGAGACGGTTAACTACGTAAACATTCCAGCGGATACGCCAGTGAAATTTGAGTTAACAGCTCAAGGGCCTATGAACTCATTCTGGGTACCAGAACTTGGCGGACAAAAATATTCGATGAACAACATGTCAATGCCATTATACTTAGAAGCTGATAAGCCTGGTTCTTATATGGGACGTAGTGCTAACTTCTCTGGTGAACATTTCACTCAAATGCAGTTCGAAGTTCAAGCTCAAACGGACAAAGACTTTAAAGAGTGGGTTAGTGACGTAAAAGGTACAGCTGGTAAATTGACTGAAAAGAAATATGATCAAATCCTAAGCCCAGGCGTTGTTGGTCGTCAAACTTACAACGGTACACATTTAAAATGGATTGACCATGCAAAAGATGTATACATTCCTGGCAAAGAGCTAGAACGTGGTACAGGACATGATCACAGCAAGATGAAAGAAGACGAAAAAACGAGTAATGAAGAAATGGAAAACATGGATCACTCAAATCATGAATAACATTCATTTATTACACTAAATAACGTAATGATTGGGGGAAGACATAATGAAGCTAGATGAATTTTTCGTCACTGGCGAACCTATGATTTACGCTGCTGATGCAGCAATCGCTATGAC
>NZ_JBFULJ010000603.1:0-2359 GCF_056400385.1 Priestia sp. P5_B4 | reverse complement strand
TTCTTATTCCGGTCAGCGCTGTACAGCTATTAAACGTGTACTTGTGCATGAAAAAGTGGCAAACGAGCTCGTAAATATTTTAAAAGAAGAAGTACATAAACTATCAGTCGGTTCTCCTGAAGATGGATGTACGATCGTTCCATTAATTGATAGCAAAGCAGCGGACTTTATTCAGATTTTAATTGCAGATGCACTAGGAAAAGGTGCAACAGTTGTGACTGGAAACAAGCGTGAAGGAAACCTTATCTACCCTACGCTTTTAGATGACGTGAATGATACTATGCGCGTGGCATGGGAAGAACCATTCGGTCCTGTGTTACCAATTATCCGCGTCGCTTCTGATCAAGAAGCCGTTGATATAGCAAACGAATCAGAATTTGGCTTACAAGCAAGCGTTTTTACAAAAGATATTAATAAAGCCTTCTCAATTGCAAATAAAATTGAAGTCGGATCCGTTCAAATCAACGGCCGCACGGAACGCGGTCCTGATCATTTTCCTTTTATCGGCGTAAAAGGATCCGGTATGGGTGCTCAAGGCATTCGTAAAAGTATTGAATCCATGACTCGTGAAAAAGTAACGGTATTAAATCTTCAATGATTGAATTCCAAGAKCTCTCCAAATCAAGCCAGTAGAGTGTAGAGAATCTCATGGAAAAAAGCCTGTGCTCCAAAAAGCACAGGCTTTTAAACGTTTTATTTACCTATCACTCGATTCCATCTTTATAGTTCTTATGCCAGTTTTTATCACCTTTATGCTCGATATCCTCAACGGTTTTTTCAAGCTCTGACATAATGAGTGTTTTCACTTGATAAATGGTATCAAAAAAAGCTTTCTCTTCATCCGGATTCGGCTTTATTTTGGCTGCTGCCGAAATATCAACATATCTGCGATGTTCAGTTGTTAATTTATCAAGCGCATCAAAAATATGAGAGGTCAGAACAGCAACCTCCTTATGATTATCAGGCAGCTTTTCTTTTAGTGTTTCAATTCTCTTATCCATGTTAAAGTCCCCCTATAACGTGTTGTATTTATGTAACTTTCCCACTAATAAAAATGAATAACCTTAAATAGCAAAAAATCATGGGAATTAGCACGTGAAACAAAAGTATACTACAAGATATCATGTTAAAGTGAAAAAATGGTGAAACGAATGAGTATATTTTTCCAGAAAGGGTATGTAATAAAAGTCGTTTTTTTGGAAAAGGTAATTACCTTAAGAAACATTGAAGCACGTAATCAACATAAAAGTTCATCTATTTTTAAAGAACAATGACCTTTTTTGACTACTTTTTACGATTTCATGACTTTTTTTGAATGAATTTGATTGTTTTTGATGATTTTTCGAATAATCTGATATATAATGAAAGCGTAAACAGTAAAACATGTCGGTTGGTTAAGAAAAACATCCACAAAAATGGGATTCGTTATTACATAAAATCAGACCTCTGTTTTTATAAAAATAAATAGAATTTGAGAAAAGGAGAATGAGGATGGACATATTGGATGCAAAAGTAGTGAATACAAAGTATGGTTTAGAAACCTATCTGGATGTATCAGAAAGCGTAGAAATAAAAGAAATTCATATGCCGAGTTCAGAAAACCAATCTCATAAAATTAAATTTGGAATCAAGTATTTTCTTTTAAGAGAAGGAAAGTATTACGATAGCCAAAAAGGTTATTTTTGGCTTTGTATGAATCACGATTTTAGCAGCCTTATGCTGAGTGAAACGGAAACAGAGAGTTTGTTTGCAGTTAAAAGTGAAGAAGAAAGAGAAGCAACAAAAACGCTGTTAGCAGAATGGTTTATCCAAACGAATGCGTACAAAGAAGTTATCAACGAATGTATCCATCAGATTAAAACGGAGAATATTCGTACAGAAGAAGACATTGAAGACCGGGTGGACGCTATACAATTTTTAGAAAAATTAAAGGTATTAACTGCAAAAGAGATTGAAACCGCTTCTATAGAAAATCTATATGCTCTTCAGCAAATCGGCTAGACTATAGTTCGCGCAAGTTGAAATGCAGATTGATGTATAACAATAAGGAGGAATAGTGAGATGAAATTTTTTATTGATACAGCAAACCTTGAGGATATTAAGAAAGCATACAAAGTAGGTGTTCTAGCTGGTGTGACAACCAATCCATCTTTGGTAGCAAAAGAAGGCGTAAGATTTGAAGACCGCATCGAAGAAATTCTTCAAATGGTACCGGAAGTTGAATCCGTTTCCGCTGAGGTAACGCCTGACGCACTTTCTGCTGAAGACATGATTGCTCAAGCTGAAGAACTGATTAAAATTAACGACGGAGATAAAAACATTACGATCAGCTAATGTCATAGGCAGCTTAATCGTAATG
>NZ_JBFULJ010000602.1:0-2368 GCF_056400385.1 Priestia sp. P5_B4 | reverse complement strand
GTCATAACTGTAATAAAAATGCATAGCCACGGTAAACTTGCGGCGAATCCCATGCTGCTGAGAGAAAATTGACGCGCTTCTAGTAAATAAGTGGGAAGCCATACAAGGAAAAAAGTTACAATATATAATACAACGAAGTACTGTAGCCCTAAAGCCCAGAAGCGTCCATTTTTTAAAAACTTTCCCCATGGGGCCGTTTGCTTAGATTTTTTTTGAACAGTTCGATTTTCTATAATATATGAAAGCTCTTCTTTGCTAATCCACGAATGTTCTTCTGGGCGATTTCTGCCTATTGCATACCAAACGAATGCAACAAGTAACCCTATTAAAGCAAAAATATAAAACACAGCTTTCCAGCCGAGAGACTGATAAATTGCAACGGTTACAATGGGAGCGATAACGGGTCCGAAATAAGAACCAGCAAGCAGTGCACTTGCAGCTCTTCCTTTTTCTTGCTTTGGAAACCAGTACGTATTAAATACTGCGTTTCCTGGATACATGGGACCTTCTCCAACTCCAAACAAAAACCGAACAAGTCCGATTAAGCCGTGTGACTTTACTAAAGCTGTTAATCCTGTGAATATAGACCACCAAACTAAAGCATAGAAAACTATTTTACGAGCCCCGAACTTCTCGGCCAGCAAACCTGCTGGTATTTGAGACAAAGCGTACCCTAGTGAAAACAAAGAGGCTAGCATGCCAAATTGAACTTTATTCATATTTAAATCTTCCATCATTGGCTTAGCAATGATAGCGATGTTAGAGCGATCCATGTAAGCAATTAAACCAATTAAAAAGAATAAAAGCGCTAACCACCAACGTAGCCCTACGACCTTTCTTGACTGCGTTTTGTCAGATGACTTTGCTTCATAAACTGGTTGCCCCATTTACTTTCCTCCTCAATGTTTTTTAAAAATTCTGTATTTTCAATACAGATCTAACCGTTGATCAGTGATAACTGGAATATGCTCTCGAACATTTTTCACCTTCTCTAAGTCAACTTCAATAATGTATATATCTTCTTCTTGAGACCCCTCCAACAGAATTTCACCTAATGGATCTATCACCATTGAATTTCCTGGAAAATGAGTTCCTTCACTTTCCCCGCAGCGATTCACAGCTATAACAAAACATTGATTTTCAATTGCTCTTGCAATTAATAAGCTTCTCCAATGATCTACTCGTGCTGTTGGCCATTGTGCAACATTAATTAACATTTGGGCGCCATCATTTACTAACTTTCGAGATAGCTGCGGAAAGCGCAAGTCGTAACATATCATAGTGCCTATTTTTATATCTTGATAAGAAAACAACCCAAACTGATTTCCTGCTTTTAAAAATTTTTCTTCATCCATCAAACGAAATAAGTGAATTTTATCGTACTCCAATACTTGTTCTCCTTGTCCATTGTAAACTAGCATAGTATTGGTTACTTCCTGTCTGTGGGATCGACAATTTAAAATGCTTCCACCAACAACCGTTACATTATGCTCTTTAGCAAATGAGGATAACAGTTCTTTTGTGAGTACACCGTTTCTATCTCCTAACTCCTGTGCACGTTCTAAAGCATAGCCTGTATTCCACATTTCAGGCAGCACAATTATATCTGGCTTTTCTTTCATTGCCTTGGACATAAGCGTTTTAGCATGCTGATAGTTCCAATCTGGTTCACCAATTTTAACATCTAATTGAATCAGCGCAAGCTTCATACTCTCACCTCTTGTATAACAATCGAATAACAACTCTCAATCTTTCGGTTTAATACCGGATCACCAAGTTCATATTCAAATTTACTACCATATATAAATCCTTCTAACGTTGGAACTGTTCCTGAAAAAATGACTGTATTTGCAATATCTTTATAACCAAATTCCTCTAATTTATTGAGAAGATCATTAACGCTTAGCAGAGAAGTCAAGTCATGGTCTTGATATTTTCGTCGCCCCTGTTCATCTGTAATCCAAGAGCGTAAATATAGCTGATCCCAATGATTTTGAACGTCTTCTAAACGCCAAAACTTAGTCGCAAGAGGCTTAGGACAAGCTTCTTTTGAAAGTTGAATATCTCCAATTTCGAGAAAACGGTCCGTATGGTCACTTCCAAGGGTAATTAGCCATTCTGTTCCGGTATGAAATAAAACATATTCTGCTTCCCCCGACGTTTCTTTTCTTGCAACGTTAATTGCTTGTTCAAAAGACAGATTAGATACTTGCATTGGATAAACAGCTGGTATAGTTGACGGCGGCGCGACACCAATTTCCGCCAACTCGTCAATGTGCTCCTGGACTTTTTTTAGATCTCTACCACCATAGCCAACAACAAGAACATCTTTTATATGAATGTCTTCCTCTTTTATTCCCTTTTCTAC
>NZ_JBFULJ010000601.1:0-2374 GCF_056400385.1 Priestia sp. P5_B4 | reverse complement strand
GGTTCAAGCTTGGGTGATGCTTTAAAACAAGCTCTTCAAGATAAAAAAGATAAATAATGTAGAAAAGTGCGATACCACGGTATCGCACTTTTTTCGTATAATATGGATTAAGTGATGAGTAAGTAAGGTGGAGTGGAATATGAGTCCTACTAGGCCATATGTTTATTTCTATTTTTAATTTTTGTATTTGGCTCTATCACAGAGTTTTTTTCAAAGGCACTCATTTTTTTAATGAAGAATGCCAGACTGAATAGAGTACTATTTATAACATCCGCAGCTTTTGTGGATATATTTTTTACTTTTCTATCAGTTTATATAGCAGACTTGCTTGTGAGCGGCATCACTGTATCTATTTTAGCGGTGACTCTTTTAGCCGTCTTATTTTTTTGATGGAGAGTGCATTGGATAGTGAATTTCTACGTAAAAAAACAAGCTGATGAAGTTTCTCATTAGCAGCACATCAGCAAGAAAAGCGCATCATATCAAGCTTCAACGCTATTTAAAGAACCCTGTAACATATTTTTTGAAAAAGTATGTGATTTTTTTCACATATCTCTTGAAAAAGAACAAACATGTTTGTATAATAAGAATTGTAAAAGATATGTGAAACGTTTCACAATATATGTGAAAAACTTCACAATATTATATTTTCTATAATCCTAAGGGGGATATCATCTATGAAAATTGCAGTAGTAGGGTGTACACATGCAGGAACGGCAGCAGTAAAAAATATGGCAGAACTTTATCCAGAAGCTAAAATTACAGTTTATGAGCGAAATGATAATGTTTCATTTTTGTCTTGTGGAATTGCGCTCTATGTAGGCGGGGTCGTAAAAGATGCAAATGGCTTATTTTACTCTTCACCGTCTGAATTGCAAGAGATGGGTGTAAATATGAAAATGAAACATGAAGTTACGAATATTGATACAGATGGTAAAAAAATAGCTGTACGAAATTTAGAAACCAACGAAGAATTTGAAGATACATTTGATAAATTAGTGATGACAACTGGCTCATGGCCGATTATTCCAAACCTTGAAGGCATCGATTTAAATAATGTTGTGCTTTGTAAAAACTATCAGCATGCTAATCACATTATTGAAAAAGCGAAGCAAGCGAAGAAAATAGCCGTAATTGGTGCGGGCTATATTGGTGCAGAATTAGTAGAAGCATTCGAAGTGTATGGAAAAGAAGTGACGTTTATTGATAGTGCTGATCGTATTTTAAATAAATATCTTGATCCAGAATTTACGAATTTAATGGAAACTGAGTTTGAAAATCGAGGAGTTAAATTAGCATTAAACCAAGCGGTTACTAAATTTGTAGGCAGTGAGGGATCTGTTGAAAAAGTAGTGACAACTGATGGCGAATACGAAGCGGATCTTGTTATTCTGTGTGTTGGCTTCCGTCCAAATACAGACTTAGTAAAAGGACAAATAGATATGCTTCCAAACGGGGCAATTGTGGTTGATGAATATATGCAAACAAGCAAAAAAGATATATTTGCTGCCGGAGATAGCTGTGCCATTTACTACAATCCGATTAAGAAACATGCTTATATTCCGCTTGCTACCAATGCGGTTAGAATGGGAACATTAGTAGCTCAAAACCTTGTTAAGCCGACAATTAAGTATATGGGAACACAAGGAACGTCAGGCTTGCATATTTATGATTACAATGTTGCATCTACCGGCATAACAGAAACAGCAGCTTCTTTTTTTGATATGAATGTGAAAAGTATCGCAATATCAGAGAATAACCGACCTGAATTCATGCCAACGTACGRAAATATTACGTTAAAAGTAGTATATGAAGAAGAAACAAGACGAATTGTAGGTGCACAGGTTATTTCTAAAATTGATGCTACTCAAGCAATCAATACATTGTCTGTATGTGTACAGCAGGAAATGACGATCGATGAGCTTGGCTTTATGGACTTTTTCTTTCAGCCGCATTTTAATAAGCCTTGGCATTTCTTAAACCAAGCAGGACTTCAAGCGCTTCAAGCATAAAAAAGCAGGTGACTACCTGCTTTTTTTATGTGGGTTTTATTATCTTTTTTATTTTAGCAGGTCTAAAGCGGATCCAGCCTATAGTAAGGAGAATAAAAGGATAAAAAGCTCCTACGAAAAAACTATAGGGAATCCACGTTTGGGCTAACCATGTTTTTTGATAGATAATAGTTGGATAAACGATAATAGAAAAAGTTGTAACGATTAACCCCATCGGTAACGTTAGAAATCGAGTTTCGTTAACGTTAAAAATGTGGCAAAGCCCAGCGATAGAAGCATGAAAATAAAGAGAAACTTTAAAGAAAAGAGTAAGAAACCATATAATAGCAATAATTACTTCAATTCCTTGCAAAAAATTCCCC
>NZ_JBFULJ010000600.1:0-2380 GCF_056400385.1 Priestia sp. P5_B4 | reverse complement strand
CTCTACTTCTTTCACTTTGCTTTTGACGGCTCGTTCTGCAGAACGGAACGTCAGTCTTACTTTAGAGAAGAAATCACCTTTAATCGAAAGCTTGCGCTGCAGTTCTTCTACATCTTGTTTTAATGATTCATGCTCTTCAATCATTTTTTGAAGCACAAGCCCTCCGTTTAACGATGTGAGCTCCATTTCATCAAGCTGATGGCGAATGGCTGTTTTGAGCGTTTCAATTTGCTTCACCGTCTTTTTCTCCGTAGCTCGGAGCTGCTTAACATACTGCTCTGTTTTATAAATAAAGCTGTCTAACCGTTCACGGTCAAACAGTGACTGCTCTTTCTTTTTCATATAATCTTGATACGCTGTGTGTACAGATGACCACTTGATCAGCAGAGACTGATAATTCAACAGCTCATCCTGATGCTCAAGCTTGTACGTCCACATCAGCTGAACAACTACCAATAACAGCGGCAAAAAAGTTCCAGCTTCTCTGCGTTTTGCAATAATTTCATGACTTTCAAAGCTCGCCATTAAAAACAGCGGCGCATTCATACTAAATAGCAGTGCTGGCGGGTAATTAACGGGAATAAAGATACTCATTACGGTTGCCATAAGGTCTGAAATAGCAGGGTATGCGTGCGGAGGAAGCTGTTTGTACAGTTCAATTGTCCCTTTTTTTTGCAGCAGTTTCACAAGTGCTTCCTGCTGATATTCTCCTAATGCATCAATCATTCTTTCCTGATACATGGGGGGCAGCTGTTCAATCCAATTCATCAGCTGCTGCTGAAACACAGCTTGCTGACGATTTGTAGCAATCATGTATTGCGAATCAATTAGATGAAAGAACAGTCGGATTTGATGGCGCATTACGTCTTCCAGCGTATGACAGCGTGCAATTGAAAACAGCTCATTGTATTTAGATACAAGCAAATTTCCAATGTTATCGCTTAACTCGTACAGCTCGCCATTTGTTGTAGCATGGGAAACAGGAAGTTCAAAAAACTTCGCCATTTCAAGCAAAATATGCAGATGCATGTCTACTTCAGGCTGTTTTTCAAGCAATTTCATTTCTTCTATCAATGACGCTTGAAAATCCGTATGCTCCGTTTGCTGATACTGTGCTGACATTTCCGTATAAATGCGGTGGTCACATAACACATAAGCAGCTCTTAGGATATCGCCTTTAGACGTAAGCAACCCATACAATAACTGTTGTCCGTTCATCTTCACACCGTCCTTCATTAAATTTTCTTACTATAGCTTTCTATCATTTTATACTTTTTCTATAAATTCGATGCAATAGTTCAAATTTCCTGTTACCTTTCTTCTTGCTTCCTTAATACAAAGAGTGCCGTCCAACATGACATCAGTGCAGGCGGAATGGTCCAAGTCATATATCGCCACTCACCCGTCACAAGCGCCATAATGAAAAAGATGAGCGGGAAACCTATTAGTACTATGATGATACGTGCTCGGCTTACCGATTTTTTCATAGTGCATCGCCCCTTCTGTTCGTCCCTTATTCCTATAATACCCTTTCGCTTCTATAGTATTAAACACCTTTATAAACCGTTCGTACATTTCTTTGTTTTCTAGACAGTCTATGACATAAGTTTTAAAAAAGAACAGAGGATACCTCTTACTTTGGTGAATCTCGTAAGCAGCTTTTATGTTTTGACAAGCTAAATCGAGAAAAATGTGTTATGGTAAAAGAAAATTTCGTTTTTACTACCTACATTGAAACGAAAGGGTTGATCGTATGAACATTTTTTTGATTGGCGCAAGCGGCAGGACCGGACAGGAATTAATAAAGCAAGCGATTAAAAACGGACATTATGTAAAAGCATTTGTGCGAAATCCATCTAAGCTTAAGATAACGCATGCGAACGTACACATCATACAAGGCGACGTGCTTGATTATTATGAAGTGTGTCAGGCCATGCGAGGGTGTGATGCAGTAATTTCTTGTCTTGGAACCGAAAATCTAGGGCATTCTACCCTTTTAGTAGAAACGACAAATCTGCTGATTCAATGTATGAATGAAAACGGAATTCAGCGTATCGCCTACACGGCTTCTGCCGGAATCGACGGAGAAATTCCAGGCATGACGGGCTGGCTTGCTCAGCGTATTTTAAAAAATGTGCTTCGCGATCATCACGAAGCCGTGAAGCTCTTGAAGGTAAGCGGGCTCGACTGGACTGTTGCTCGACCAATGGGTTTAACGGGCGRTCCATTAACTACGTATTATCGTATAGGAGAAGCTAGCATACCAGAAAACGGACGCAACATCAGCCGTTCTGACGTCGCTCACTTTCTTCTTCAAGCCGTAGAAAACAACAGGCATATAAAAAAATCACTAAGTCTTTCGTATTAAGTGTTCTAAAGG
>NZ_JBFULJ010000599.1:0-2381 GCF_056400385.1 Priestia sp. P5_B4 | reverse complement strand
AAGTTCATCTCTTGAATGAGCACCAAGCTTTACAGACAAATCCCCTTGACTCAGCTTCTCTGTTGCTTTTTTCATCTTGATTAAAGGAGCGGTTATAAATTTAGACAGAGCAAAAATAGTCACAATCGAAAATAAAATGGAAACAGCTCCCGCTACGTAAAAATGATGCTGTAGTCTCGCAATCATTTCGTGAATATCATTTGTGTTTTTGAACATATAAACCGTTCCGAACTGCTGACGGCCTTTTTCAATAGGTGATGCTGTGGCGATATAAGGTTTTCTTTTCCAGTCGCCTTGCATAATTTCACCTTTGTATGTAAGAGACTTCCCTTTCCATTTCTCTACTGCTTTTCTTGCACCTTGAATTAAAGGCCTAGACGAACTGATAATTTTTCCTGTTTTATCTGTTATGACAACATCAGTTTCTGCTTCAGATTCCATCAGTGCAACATGGTTAAGCGTAGCCGAATCATGATGCTTCTCTAATACTTCCCGGTGACTATTTCCCCTTAAACGCAAACTTTCTAATTCCTCCGAAATTCGTGTGTTGGCAAGACCGCTATATAAGTAAAAAAAGAGAGCCGCTTCAATTAGTAAAATGAACATTAAAAATAAGAGTCCAAGCTTAATAGAAATTCGATTCATTTATTCACATCCTTTGCTTTCATTATAAAAGTAATAATTGAAGAAACTGTGCAGAATAAAGCATATATGATTGAATAACTATTATTCTCTGACAGTTTACCACAGGTATCTGACAGCTTAGCGTATAAAGTACGTTTATCATACTGTAAATTTCGAGCTCACTAAGCACGCAGCACTACATAATCCAAACGCAAAAAAAGTGGAGACATAACGAAATCCCTCCAATCCACAGTTAGAAGCACCTATATACAGGAAACCTACGTTCACCATATCAATAAAATCCACAAAAAATCCGAACGAGTTGGATTCTCCATCAAGAATCTCACTTCATCGTTCGGATTTTCCTTTAACTAAAATATTTTTGTCCCAGTCTCTTTTTATTTAACAATGATAACAGGACATTCTGCAGATTGAGCAACTTCGTGACTTACACTTCCTAAAAATGTCTCTTTCACAAAGCCCTTTCCTTGACTTCCTATTACAATGACGTCTTGTTGATTGCCATGTGCGTATTCGATAATTTTCTTTGAAGCGGTGCCCTCTAAACCGTATGCCTCATATGGAATACCTGATTGAGTTAAATGATTATGAGCTTCAGATAAAATATCGCGGTTTTCTTCTTCTATCAGTGCGTCTAAGTCAACGCTAAAAACAGGCTGCTGCAAGTGAATTCTTTCCTTAATATGTACAATTGTCAGCTTATTAGCATTTACGCTTTTAGCTAGTTTACTTGCATGTTGAATAGCACGAATAGAAGGTGCCGAACCGTCAAAGGCGACTAAAATTTTGTTATACATATAAAGAACCCTCTCTCTTTTTGTTCTTTCGTGATGCGATATCATCTAGATGCTTTAGATGATAAAGCAAAAAATAATAAAGTAAGAGACTTCTTGATTTTTGCTTTATCACCCATACTATACTTTTACCGCTTTCAGAAAAAACAAAACATTTATCCGTTTTTTTCCATATAAAAAGCCTTTGCTCACTAGAAGCAAAGGCTGATTGTTTATGTTAGTAGGTTATTTAACAAACTTCTTTTAACTCTTCAGTTAAACGTAAAAAAGTTTCTTTATCTCTTTTTTCTAAAGACTGATCAATTTGCAGTAAAAGCTGTGCTTTTTTAAAGTCACGAAGAGATTTGTTTAGCACTAGTTGAGCTGCTGTAGCGTCTGATACTTTTACTTCTTCTTTTGTCATTTTGCGGGACGTATAGTTTTCCATTACAAGTCAACCCCTCATCCTTTTCGCTATTATATAAGAAATCATATAATTATTCAAATATTTTTCTTATTTTTCATTTTAAATGTGCCTCTAAAAATGAGGTTTGGACATACCCAAATCATTTTAATCCAAAGGCGAGCGAATTGAATTGATTTCCGTGCAGGGCTTCGCTTTCCGCGGGCGTCCGGTGAGCCTCCTCATCGCTTRCACTCCTGCGGGGTCTCACCTGTTYCGCTTTTCCCGCAGGAGTCTTCGCCTTGCCCTCCAATCAACAGCTAGAAGCAACAGAAGATACAAAATCCACGTTCACCATCACCATGAAAAAATCCGAACGAGTTGGATCCTTTATCAAGAATCTCGATTCATCGTTCGGATTGTCCTTCAACTAAAATACTTTTGTCTCAGCCTCTTGATATCACAACCACTCTGGACGTGAAGAACCTCGAGGAACCAGAACCGTCTTATATTCCCCTGGAGTTTCCGACATTTCGATTTGTTCTGTAAGCCCTTGGTAC
>NZ_JBFULJ010000598.1:0-2386 GCF_056400385.1 Priestia sp. P5_B4 | reverse complement strand
TTCTCATTGAATAAGTTTGCATTTTCAAGTTAATATAGTTTCGCGGATACTACTTAATTAAGTACTTACATTATAAAAAAACAAGGCGTCATTAAAAAGAAGTAAAATATATTTAAGGAGTTTATTTAAAACGTTACAATTTTTTTTAATTCCTCTTCCTGCTGACTTATATAAACATTGCCCCACTTTTCTAAAGATTTTAGTATTGGAACAAAACTTTCTCCAAGATCTGTTAAATAATATAAAACCCTTTTAGGGTTATCGTTTGTTTCTTCTCTTTCAATCAATCCGTTTTTTTCCATATCCCTAAGCTGCAGTGTAAGGATACGCTGGGTAATACCCGGTATTTCACGGCGCATTGCATTATAATACATGGGTGATTTTGATAACAAAGATAAAATAATACCTTTCCATTTACCACCCATCATATGCATCGTTAACTCAATTGGACAAGCATGCTTTACAGTTAACGTACAAGGACCGTATTGATCACTTTTAAAGTCTGACATTTTTTCACCTCAATGGCTAGTAACAAAATTGTGCCTTCTTGTTACGTCTATTTTTTCTTACTAAACTTATATTATCAAATAAAACAAAAGAAGGTGCATCAATTGGAATTTGTCCAAATTTCTAGACATATTTACAAACTTACTTACAAAACTGTTGTAGGAATTCCTGTCAAAATTAATACATGGTACGTGCTAGATGGTGAGAGTGTTCATATCATTGATACAGGAATGAAAGACTATGCACATACTCAGTTAAATATAGCAAAATCYTTAGGTATCCCCAAAAGTATTTTACTCACACATGGCCATTTAGATCACATTAATGGCGCCAAGTATTTAAGAGATAATTTAAATATTCCTATTTACGCCCACGAAGTTGAAGCGCCTTTTATCAATGGCGAAAAACCATATCCAAATAAGGCAGAAAAGGAAACAACAGGGGTGGAACATCAAGTTGAAAGTCTAAGTAACAACATCATTAAAAAGTTACCTTTAGATGTGTATTTAACACCCGGTCATACACCAGGACATGTGATATACCACCATAAAGATGACAATGTGCTGCTAACTGGAGACTTATTCTTTTCTAATGCTGAATCCTTACAGCCGCCGATTCGAAAGTTTACAGTTGATATGGGTGAAAATATTAATAGCGGACGAATTATAGATGAAATTAAACCTTCTATTATTTCTTCATCACATGGCGAAGATGTCAAATACAACTGTGATTTATATCCTATTTATAAATTTATATATGAATAAGAGGGAGAAAAATGAAAATACAATTATTTCAAACAGAGATTATAGAAGGTGAAGTTAAGCAAAACGAAAACCGCATTGAGTCCTTATTTGAAGAAAAGCTGTATATAGATACTGAGATTGTTGTGATACCTGAAATGTGGAATACAGGTTATGATTTAAAAAATGTAGCAGAAAAAGCAGATATTGATTTAAAGAGAGCTTTTCCCTTTATTCAACGTTTAGCAATCAACCATCAAGTGAATATCATTGCAGGTTCAGTTTCAAATAAAAGAAATGAAAATATTTATAATACAGCCTTTGCTGTATCAAAAACGGGTAAGCTCCTCTATCAAAAAGATAAGATACATCTCGTGCCGATGTTGGATGAACATCATTATTTAACAGGGGGAGATCAAGTCCCAGATGTCTTTGAGATTAACAATATCAAAGACAGTCAAATTATATGCTATGATTTACGTTTTCCAGAAATCACACGCTACCCAACGTCTCAAGGTGCAAAAGTCATATTCTACGTTGCACAATGGACTACCAGAAATATAGACCATTGGAGAACACTATTGAGGGCAAGAGCTATAGAAAATTGTGTTTATGTCATTGCATGTAACAGCGTGGGAAAAGTGAGTAATGAAAATCATGTCGGCAACACATACGCAGGGCATTCAATGGTCATTGATCCCAATGGAAACATCGTAGAAGAGGGGGGAGATCAAGAAGAGATTATAACAGCGGAAATTGATATACAGAAAGTTACAGAACAACAAACATACATTCCAATATTTGAAAGCCTGAGACCGGATGTTTATAAGCATGCAGAATAGAAATTTGTATATCATCTTAAATTTGGATGTTATCAGAATATCTTATGAAGGTTTACTAAAAAAAAGAGGCARTTTCACCTGAAAATACTATATTTTTTAAAATTAACATATGTATAAAAGGTGCACTTCTTATACATTAGTTTCTCATCCACCTACTGAGAAAACGTTGATCAGTCAACAATGTATAAAAAGCTGCATACTCCGGAAAAAGGATCCTTGGAAGAACTATCCTTCGTCAAGGGTCCTTTTTTATAATGTTTTCTGGAAGAGTGATTGTGTTAACAAATTATGTATGAA
>NZ_JBFULJ010000597.1:0-2387 GCF_056400385.1 Priestia sp. P5_B4 | reverse complement strand
CTGGTGAGCTAAGTCAGTGGCAGCGATGGGCCATGTTTCAGTATACGGATTCTGGCAGAGTAAAAGGAATTTCTACAAATGTGGATATAAATGAAATGGACTGCTCATTTTTTAAAGAAGTCACAACAAATCTCTCTATGACGAATAATGCAAAAGGACCCTTTGTGTATTCCAAAGGTGATAGAGGGTTAGGAGTCAAACAAATTCAGCAAAACTTACTTGCGCTAGGTTTTTCTCTTCCGAAGTTTGGAGCAGACGGTTTCTATGGAGATGAATTAATCGCTGCAATGAAAAAATTCCAGAATCGGTATGGCCTTTTTTCAGATGGAATAGCAGGAGCGGACACGCTGCCGCGTCTTGTTAAAGAAGTGAATAATCTGAATAATCTGGTTTGAGAGATTACCTGAGGGGGAAAAGTTACTGTAAGATTCAAAAAGGTACAAGGAAGGAGCTATTATGAGAAAAAGAAAACAAAAAGCATTGATATCAGGTATTACGCTATCAACGGTAGGAGTCGGCATTACGTCTTATATATTAAGCGATGCTGCGAAACGACGGAAAGTAAAAGGACTTGTTCGAAGTGCCAAAGTAAAACTTTCAAGTTTATCTAAAAAACAGCAGGTAAATGCTAGCCTAAATAAAGATGCGCATTCAGATCCTACGTACGTTTCTGAAAGCAATATGATTTCAGAAGGACCTATGTATCAAGATCAGCATAGATAATAA
Organism: Priestia sp. P5_B4; assembly: GCF_056400385.1. NCBI lineage: Bacteria > Bacillati > Bacillota > Bacilli > Caryophanales > Bacillaceae > Priestia > Priestia sp. P5_B4. The sequence goes on along the minus strand of NZ_JBFULJ010000597.1, from coordinate 1,661 downwards.
AAAAACTAGTCTTGCCTCGGGCGAGACTAGTTTTTTTATTAATTTTATAAATAGCAGCGCTTATTCATGTTACACTCTCTATATAAGGGAATTATTTTACGCATATTTACAAGTAAAGGAGGAATAGAAGGAGTGATTAGTAGCGGATTATTTGTTAACTTATGTATTTTTTCGTTTTTTGTCAGTATTATGATTGCGATAAGAATATTTTTGTTACAGCGTCTAGCCCATAAATACAAATGGATGAGTGGTATTTATGCAAGTATTGTTTCTGCTATTCTTATGGTATATAGCGTTACGTATCAACAAATTACATATGATTTACGTTTCCTTCCTCTTATTTTGACCGTTCTGTACTTTGGTTATAGAGCCGGTGCAGTTGCAGGTATCACTATGGCCGTGTGCAGTATCTATTTAGAAAGTCATTGGTTACTGACTATCTTAATTTTAATTTTTACCTTTTTGTTTTCCCTTCCTCTTATTCGATATAGAAAGCAGTTTTCTTTATTAAAACAATCTCTTCTTTGTTTCTTTATTCATTTTATCGTTCATGTCTTGCTGACAAATTACTTCTGGAATACACCTATTCAGTCGCCGTTTTATAGCGAAATAGAATATTTAGTGTTCGGAATTCTCGGACTGGGAGTAGCTGTAGCGACGATAGAATTTTATCGTAAATTTTACGCTGTAGCAGAAGAAGCTGCTTATGCTGGATCAGATTCATGTAAGGATGAAGAAGATTCTTTTTTTGTCAGAATAATGAAAAAAGAACTAGAATATACGAAAGAACAGCTGGAGTCTTTTATTAATCATCACATGGATGCGGTTATTATAACTGATTTAGAAGGGCGAATCTTGCGAGTTAATGAAGCTTATGAAAAAGTATATGGCTGGAAATCCCATGAAGTCATTGGGAAAAAATATTACGATATAGCAGGAGCTTTTAGTGAGGATGTACATGAGAATATAAAAAAGACTGTTGCTGAAAAAGAGGCAATCAATCGAGTAGAAGTTGTAAGAGCTCGTAAAGATGGAAGTTTAGTAGACCTTCGCATCACCATTTCTCCAATTTTTAATGGGAACGATGAGTTGGTAGGTTTGTCTGGAGTATGCGTGGATATATCTGAAGCTAAAAAAGCAAAGGAAGAGCTTGACTTGCTGCATCGTAGGCTTAAAGAAAGTGAGTTGAAATATCGCACGTTATTTGAGTACGCAAACGACGCAATTTATTTACTTGAAATAGGATCGGATCATTTTCCTTCTCGTTTTGTTGAAGTAAATGAAGCTGGATGTAAGCGCTTTGGATATACGAGAGAAGAGCTTTTATCCATGCCTTGCCACGATATCATACCTAGAGATTCTGACATTGTTCAAAAAACAGTCGAAGAAATTCGCAACGGAAATCTTTCTTTTACGCTGCAATCACAGTTTACGTTTAAGTCAGGCGAAATAAAAAAACTAGAATATAGTGGAAAGTTGTTCAATATAGAAAACAAAAAAGTGCTTCTTATTGTTTCAAGAGACAGAACAGAGTACTTAAAAACAGAAGAGCTGCTGCAGAAATCTGAGAAATTAGCAGCGGTCGGGCAGCTTGCTACAGCTATTGCTCATGAAATTAGAAATCCTTTAACAGCCATCAAAGGGTTTATGCAGTTATTAAC